>JAESQZ010000141.1 GCA_016764955.1 Deltaproteobacteria bacterium
ATGAAACTGCTCGTCTACTTAACTGTCATCCCGGGCTTGACCCGGGATCCAGCAATAATCAGCCTTGGTCCAAATTTAAAACCACCACCACAACCTCCCTCTACTTAGCCTACAAACGCTCCGCGATCAGCCACCCCTTAAATGGCTTTGGAATCATTGTCCCGCCAACTGAAAACAAAAGCATCACAGCAGTCACTTTTGTGTCGTCTAAGTTTGATCACCGCTGCCCAGCTAATCATGTTTTGTTTAGAGTATTCACCAAACAAAATCTCTTAGTCACCCTGGCGAAGGCCAGGGTCTACGCAGACTTCGAAGCCATCTTCAAACCCACTCAAGCACCTGTTTTAAATAAAAGCTTCACACTCGAATACGCCAGCCCCAAACTGCCAGCCGATCATTTTGAGCAAGTCGACAAGCTCGAGCAGTCGCTGCCACCAGGCATTTTTGTTGCCGGCTGCCCTTATAAAGGCGTTAGTATCGCTGATTGTATCCAGCAGGCGCAAGCTTCATCACATAAGATTCAAAGCCATTTGACAAGTACTCCCATCAGGTGTACCGTTTAAAAATGATCCATGTCGTTCAGCTAAGTACAAGAGCGAAGAAAGATTTAAGAAGCGTTCCTCGCTATGTAGCAATAAAGCTTTTATCTTGGGTTGACGATGTTGAGCAAAATGGATTGGAACAGGTCAAGAAAAGACCTGGGCTACATGATGAGCCCCTTCGAGGGAAACGACAAGGGCAACGTTCTGTAAGATTAAACCGAGCCTACAGGACTATATATTGTATTAGGGAAAATAAAATCGAATTTGTTGAAGTAATGGAGGTCAATAAACATGCATACTAGAAAATTATCTGCAGCACAGCGCTATTTGGAAGAAATTGCTGGAACTCCTTTAACTTTGGCAAGTCTTCTTTGGGCCATCCGGATGTGTGATGAAGAATCACAGGTAGATTTTTCCAAACGGCTAGGTATTTCGAAAGCACACCTATGTGACATCGAAAAAGGCAGAAAGAGTATTAGCCCTAACCGAGCGGAAGTGTTCGCCAAACTTCTTGGCTATTCAGAAGAGCAATTTGTTCGACTAGCGCTTGAGGAGCAAATCATTTCGCTCAAGGGCCATTACGTCATGAACCTTGAAAAGAAAGTTGCCTAATGAGCAAAATAATCTTTCTAAACGGGTGCGGGTCATCTGGCAAAACATCTATTGCGAGATCTATACAATATTTGAGTTCTGATGACTGGCTGACATTTGGAATCGATACTTTTATTAAAATGACACCGCTGCCATCACCAAATAAAACAGCTAAATATCTTGATTTTGTCCCAGGAAAGAGTAAGCATGGCCAAACCTTGCAAGTTCAAATCAAACCAAAGGGAGAAAAGCTTTTTGGTTTAATGCCTGAGTTTGCAGATTTGCTAGCCCACAATGGACATAACCTAATTATCGATGAGGTCTTATTCGGCGATGCTCTTCTTAAATCTTATGTCAAAAAGCTAAATAAGCACACGGTTTACTTCGCAGGTATCTACTGCGACCTTGAAGCCATGCAAGAACGTGAATTCTTGCGCCAAGATCGAGCGATAGGTCTATCAAACGACCAAGCAAACAAAGTGCATACAGGACTACGTGAATATGATCTCACCATCGACACCACGCTAAGCTCAAACTTTGATAGTGCTCAACAAATTCTTGAGTTTATAAAGAAAAACCCTTATCCAGAAGGGTTCAAGAAAATGCAAGCGGAGTTGAAATAATTTTCACGATTTTACGCTTTAACAAATATGGGAAGCACAATTTCTACTTGCTGTTCGAATCCTAGCGATGTCGCTCAGCCAATCCCTCAGCCAGCTAAACAACCTGAAAAGAAACCTGCTACTACTGATCAAGCATGCGGCACAGACTATTTTGAGGCTGCGCCTCAGCAAGAAACCCAAACTTCGCCACTAAGACCAGAAGCCGTTAGCGCAGCCACTAGCCCTCTTGAAGGATCTATCCCATTAGATCAACAAGAGGCAGCAAAACTCCTGATACCAGAACTGACTCAGGAAACCGAAATCCAAGATGCCGCTTCAACAGCAAGAAGGCTTATCAACTTGGGTCGCTATGAAGAAGCTGAACGTTTTCTAGAAACATTAGTGAGCCAGCGTAAATATGCAGATGCTGCTTTGGTAGCAAAAGAACTCATCAAAGCGGGTCGCTATGATGCTGCAGAACGTCTCGCATTCAAACTATACGAAGTACCTTCATATGGAAATTCCCATTCAATAGCCAGTGAGCTTTTAAAAGCATGGGGTGTGATAGAAAAAGCAAAGCGATTCTAGCATCGGTCAAATTACGATCTTGCATGGCGCTCCAAACGGTGAGATAACGTCCTATTATGGGTATGTTGAAACGATTTTGGACCATGTTGAAGTCTTGGCTAAACCATTTGATTGGTGCTGCCGAAGATCCTGAGAAAATGCTTAACCAGTCTTTGCTAGACATGCAAGAGCAATTGATTACTGCCAAGCGCCAAGTTGCTGTGGCGATTGCTGACGAAAAGCGCCTCATACAGCAGTATGAGCGCGAAAAACAAACGTCTTCTGATTGGGAGCAACGTGCCATGCTAGCAGTCCAACAAAGTAATGACAGCTTAGCGACTCAAGCACTCGAGCGCCAAGCTGAACACGTCAAACTTGCGTCTGGTTTTGAAGAAAATTGGCGCGCCCAGAAAAAGTCAGTTGATCAACTTAAAAGTGGCCTTTCTAAACTCAGCGGAAAAATTTCTGACGCCAAACGTCAAAAAGATCTTTTGATCGCCAGAGCCAGGAGAGCTCAAGCGCAAAAAAGCATCACCGAAACCATGTCTGGCATGGGAGAAATGGGTGCTTTAGAAACGATGGGCCGCATGGAAGAAAAAATCAGCCAAATGGAGGCTGAAGCCGATGCAACGGCTGAGTTAGCAGAAGAAATTCATGGCGATAAGCTTCTAGCCCAATTCGACAAATTAGAGCAACCTGCTAAAAGCAGCGAGGCACTTTTGGCTCTTAAATCCAAAATGGGCGTATTACCCGAGGGTTCCAAGGTTAAGACTTTGGAAAACGCAGAGGTTGTTAAAAAATGAAGATTTTAGTTACTATCAAACGCGTCACCGACTACGAAGCGAAGCTTCAAATTGATTCAAGTGGCAACAAAATCAAATTGGATGGCGTCAACATGATTGCCAACCCATTTGACGAGATAGCCGTTGAAGAAGCCTTAAGACTTAAAGAAAAACACGACGGCGAAGTTTGCGTGCTTTCTATTGGTACTGCTGATGCGACTCAGCAAATCCGAGCAGCCATGGCCATGGGCGCTGACAGAGGCATCTTGGTTAAAACAGACAATCCGCTCGATTGCACAGCGCTGTCTCAAGTGATTGCACATGTGGCTGGCGAGGAAAAACCAGACTTGGTCTTTATGGGCAAGCAAGCGATTGACGATGACAGCCACCAGGTCGCTGAAATGGTCGCTGAACGTATGGGTGCCCCCCAAGCAACTCAAGCTTATAAAGTTTCTGTTGAGGGAGACTGGGTGACAGTGGTTCGAGAAGCTGATGGTGGTCTCGAAACTGTCAGCGTTAAAATGCCTTGCGTGGTCACCAGCGACTTGCGCCTCAATGAACCTCGCTATGCCTCCTTGCCAGGCATTATGAAAGCCAAGAAAAAACCTCTCGATGAGCGCGAACTGAGCACACTTGGACTGAGCATTAAGCAGAGCATGACTATTCAAAAGCTTGAGTTGCCACCAACCAAAACAACCGGTGAAATGGTCCCCGATGTACAAACGCTTGTTTCTAAACTTCATGACGTCGAAAAGGTGCTCTAATGTCTCAAGTCCATCTTATTGTAGCTGAATATGACTCCAACCATTTGAAAAAAGCCTGCTTGAGCGCCATTACAGCAGCTCAAAAAGTGGGCGGCACTTGCCACGGGCTTGTTTTAGGCAAAGGCGTTAAGCACTTTGCAGATGCTTTTGCAAAGTACGTAGACACCGTGCACTATGCTGAACATGATGCTCTCGAACATCGACTTGCGCAGCCAGATGCTAAAGTAATCGCAGATGTCGCGAAATCAGCTGGCGCTACTCATGTTTGGGCAGCTGCGACTGTTAATGGCAAGGATGTCATGCCTCGCGTAGCGGTTCGACTTGAAGCAGCAATGGCTTCTGATATCAGCAGTGTGGTGAATGAGAAAACCTACCAACGGCCCATGTGGGCAGGTGATATCACGGGAACTGTTGAACTTCATACGCCTGTTCAAGTTATCACTGTTAGGCCAACTGAATTTGCACCTGCTGAGCAAAAAGCAGCCGGGCAAATACAAAGCGTTAGCGTCGATCCGGGTGATGTTCAAATGAAGTTTGTTGGCTTTGACGAAGTAAAATCCGAGCGACCAGAGCTGACAGAAGCAAGCATCGTGGTTTCAGGTGGCCGCGGTGTGAAAAGCCCTGAAGGCTTTAAGAAGCTTATCGAGCCTTTGGCAGATCATCTCAACGCAGCGATTGGCGCAAGCCGAGCTGTTTGTGACGCAGGTTGGGTACCTAATGATTGGCAGGTTGGGCAGACTGGTAAAGTCGTTGCACCAAAGCTCTACTTTGCCATTGGGATTTCTGGTGCGATTCAGCATGTCGCTGGCATGAAAGGCTCTAAGTGCATTGTGGCGATTAACAAAGATCCAGAAGCGCCTATTTTCCAGGTGGCTGATTATGGCTTAGTTGGTGATGCGGCGACTTTGGTGCCTGAGTTGATTGAAAAGTTGAAGGCCCTATGAAAAATGCATTCCGAATTCCCTCTCCCCTTGAGGGAGAGGGTC
>JAESQZ010000142.1 GCA_016764955.1 Deltaproteobacteria bacterium
CGACACGTTGAACACCAAACCAAATTCTGGCGCCTCATGTTTGATAATCTCTATTTGATCCAGGAACGCGAAACCGGCAAGCCGCATAGTGCTCGAATTGATAACCCAGACTCAACCCTATTTGGCGTCCCCTACCCCAAAGAGCCACCGCCTGAAAATTTGGAGCACCGCATGCGTACCCGCCCGGCCTATAGGCCAAGTAGATGAACCGTATCTAAATTTGTCCGCAAAGCGGACGTGCAAATAAAGCCCCGGGCGTTAGCCTGTCTCTTAGTCACAAGTGGTTTGGAAGGCCAGTATATGCGCCTTTAGCAAGAGACAGGGCGTTAGCCCGGGGGTCTAGATGCTGGCCTGCGCCAGCATGACAGTATGGGGATTTGCATCTAACTCAGCTTTTGCTAGCATTAGCCCTCAAATGCCCACCCCTTACGAAATACCTGTGTCAAAACTCGCCGGCGTTGGCCCGGCGCGGCTGAAAGCTTTAAACAGCTTAGGGGTAAATACTGTCCAAGATTTGCTTGGCGTATTGCCGAGAACTTACGAACTCAAATCTCGCAAGCCTATTTCTGCTTTGAAAACAGGCGATCAAGCTTTGGTGGTTGGGCAACTCTTAAGGCTTAAAATCTCGGGGCCTCCAGGGCGCCAAAGACTTGAGATCGTCTTAAAAGATGGCACTGGCTTTTTAAAGCTTATCTTTTTTCAGCCCAGGTCAGTTGCTTACTTAAAAGACTTGAAGACGATGACAGAACTCACAGTTTCTGGGCCAGTAACGTCGTTTAATAGCGTGCATCAAATCGCACATCCTAAAATTGCTCTGGGCAACAAAGCCAGAGAATGGGAAGGCATTTGGCCAATTTATCCTGAACTTAAAAATATAAAGCCCGGCGATTTAGGCCGCTTGGCCGAAGTTGCTCTGGATTTTATTCGTAAGCAACGTCCAACTGAACAATTTGATTCAGATACTTTGCGCAAGCTTAATTTATTGCCATTATTTGAAAGCTACGAGGCGATTCATCAGCCTAAGGCGCTGTTTGCTTCAACCGAAAAACATCCGGCTTTTAGGCGCATGGCATTCGAAGAAATTTATCAGTTTCAGCTGCGCCTGCAAAAGCATCGCAAAGCCCAACAAAACTCTAAAGCCCCTGTTTTGCCAGTTGTAGACGCCAAAAAGCTCTTTGAGCAAATCATGCCATTCTCACCAACAGGCGCCCAGGCGCGTGTGATTCAAGAAATCACTCAAGATTTCACCCGACCCATGCCTATGCTCAGATTATTACAGGGTGATGTGGGTTCTGGGAAAACAGCCGTGGCAGCTTCGGCTGCTTTGCACATGAAAGAGTTCGGCTATCAAACCGCTTTGATGGCACCAACAGAAATTTTAGCAGAGCAGCATCATCAGCTTTTTGCAGAACTGTTTGGCGAGAGCAAAGTTGCCCGGTTAAAAGGCAGCTTAAAAACAAAAGCACGCCGGCAGGCTCTAGAAAAAGTCAAAACAGGTGAAGCCCAAATTGTTGTGGGTACTCACGCTTTGTTTTCAACAGACGTAGAATATCAGCGTTTAGGTTTATGTATTATCGACGAGCAACATCGCTTTGGCGTCGAGCAACGCACGGCTTTACGCAACAAAGGCCGCGATGGCGACAAAGTCCCGCATATCTTAGCCATGACCGCAACGCCGATTCCACGCAGCTTGGCACTAACTGCCTATGGTGACTTTGCGCTGTCTGTCTTAGACGAGCTACCACCAGGCAGAACGCCTATTTCAACACATGTTTTAAAAGGCGACCCCATCCAAAATATTGGCATGCTGGCTGACAAGTGTTTTAGAAACAACGAGCAGGCTTATATTATCTACCCATTAGTCGAAGAATCTGAAAAACTAGATTTGTTAGACGCCGAAACTGGCTTCAAGCATCTTGTATCTCTCTTTGGAGATTCACAAGTAGCGCTGGTTCACGGCCGTATGACTGCAGATGAAAAAGGTTTGGCCATGCAAAGATTCTCATCTGGCCAAGTAAGATTCTTAGTTTCAACAACAGTCGTCGAAGTCGGCGTCGACGTACCCAATGCGACTTACATGATAATTATCCACCCTGAGCGCTTTGGGCTTTCGCAATTGCACCAGCTCAGAGGTCGTGTCGGCCGAGGCAGCCGTAAAAGCGCCTGTTATTTACTTAGCGATAAATTTTTCCTAGGCGATGAAGCATATAGACGCTTGTCGATTATGGAAAAAACCCAAGATGGCTTTAAAATCGCCGCTGAAGATTTGGCCATCAGAGGCCCAGGAGATTTCCTAGGTACAAGGCAATCTGGCTTACCAATTTTTCATCATTGCGACTTAGTCAAACATGCTGACCTGATCGAACCCGCCCGCGAATTAGCTATTTCCCTCTCCCCTTGAGGAGAGGGATTAAGGGTGAGGTGTTCACATACGAAGCGTTAGCTACTCCCCAGAACTCGTATTATTATTATCGCTATTGCCACAGCCTGGAACATGACCCAAAAGCCAATCAATAAACTCCTGGTCACTCATATTGCCAGCTCTTATCATTCCAATCCATTCCTGAGCTATCTCTTCTGATACACCTGTTCCATCAGTAACCCCAAGCTCGATTAATAATTCTGGCATCACTGCATCAGCAAGCTGATTTCGAACACTAGTTAGCAAATCTCGAACTTGTTCTTCAGTTACCTCAGGAGGTTGCAGCCCCGCTTGAACCATAGCTTGACGCCAATTGCTACCATGCCCGCCAGGAACAACAGCAAACTGTCTCCCACCAGCACTTACCATTCCCCCGCTAGAAGGCATCCCTCCCAACGCATTTGCCAACGCCATAAACATTTGTTGTTGCTGAGCAGAAACTCCAGGAGCCCACATTTCCCAGTCACTTGAGCCCTCATCTGCTTCTCCACCTGTACCACTGGCACCACCGCCGGCACTAGCAGCTGATGACTGCTGTTGCTGGTTTTGTTGTTGTGCTTGCTGCCGGGCACCTTGATTGTCGCCATCTTCACTGTCGCTATCGCTATCACTCGCGAATGCTGAAAGTGATAGACCCAATACTAATAACAAATATTTTACATGCATTGATAACTCCTTAGCCGAAGTTATATATCAACCAACAGAGAGATCAACACAGGTCAAATTAAGCCTCATCGCCAAATCCTATCATAATATTAAGACTATCGCCTGAGTTAATTCGGTCAATCAAATCTTGAAGTCTAACCTGTCGACATTGAGCCTGAAGCAGCGCTCGAGCTGCCACTGCCCGAACCGCCACCTAGTGCAAATACCAAATTAGATAAACTCACACCTGCTAAAGAAAAATACTAGCTTAAAACGCATTGACAACTCCTTACTTATCTTGGAAGAAATCAATTTGGCAGCATCACTACGGAGCCGGAATATGCCCAAGCAATTGCCTAATCACCTGTTGGTTTAGATTGTAAGAATCCAATGCACCAATTCCAACTAACAGCACTGTTACTACAGACACCCCACCTACTACATAAGCAGCATACTCGATAGTTGTTTTCACAATGATAAAAACAGTGCTTGACTGATTATCGCCATTCTCTTTATTTGAATCCGCTATCGAAACAGGTGACAACATGAGTAAAATCATGATTGTCGGATACAGAATTGAACGCAGCATGAATTACATTTCGTCCCAATTAAACAACATGGCGCTAAGGATAATACCAGAGGACGTAATTAGGACAGTCCACGCAGTCATAGATGCAAAATACTCCGCAGCTAGACTCACACGCTCTACGACAGTAGCCTGCTTTTGCTCTTGGACATCCTGCGCCAATATTGGAGCCGACAACAAACAAATTGAAAAGACAATATTTTTCATGTTTCTCTAATCTATCCACGAAGTGGATATGCGAATAAAGCCCCGGGCGCAAGCCCGGGGAAGCGCACCAGTCGCTCTATTCAGTGCCGAAGGCACGGTTGAGTGTTAATTTCAGCCGACCCTTCGGGTCTTTGGTCGGCAGGCTTCCTGATTCCCCGGGCTAGCGCCCGGGGCTATATTCAGCATCCACGAAGTGGATGGGCGGAAAACATCTTACTGTTGAGCTTGCTACTTGTGCCCATCATTGCCATTAATATTGCTTGGCACAGGTGCACCCATGCCACCGGTATCATCATCGTCGCCAACAATATTCTCAACAATCGCATTTGCAGCAGCGCTATCTTGCCTTGGCATACCACCAGCTGCACTAACACCTCCAGCTAATGCAGGAGCGTTTTCTGCAGGATTCAGATGCGCTCTTAACCAAGCAATCAGCGCTTGCTGTTCCGAGCTCAATCTAGGCTGAAGGTTATCGTCGTCATTATCGTTGTTACTAGCAACACCTGAGTCTTTTCTTCCCAAAACTTGGCAAATTGCAGCCTCAGCATCCTCTTGAGGAATTCCTGTTTTTGAAAAAATCGTCGCAGCAAAATTACCGATATCTGTGTCACCAGTTCGAAGTTTAGAAACCTGTTCTTCTAATCCCGCCAACTGCTCTTCAAGAGTTTGAGTTTGATCACGCGCAATATTATTTCCTCCTGTAGAACTAGCAGCTCCTCCAGCAGCTACTGCAACGGCAGCTATCACAGCATTACCACCACCTGCAGTAGATGCAGAACCTGCTAAGCCTCCCAGTGTAGCTAAACCTGAGCCGAAATTTAAGTCGATCATCGGCATTGCACCGTTGTTTCTAGAGTTACCATCGTCATCATCATCCCCGTCACTGCCCGAAGTTTCTGTGTCAGATTTTTCTTTAGGCGTTTTGGAATTATCTTTGCCCTTACCACTAGGATCTCGTGCTGGAGCTGCTCGACTCATAATACGCTGTGCAATCTTGATTATAAAAAGTCCACCCACACTTGCAGCTGTGATTGATTTCCAATGTCGCTTGGCCAATTTGGCCCAGGTTTCTTGACTCTGCTCAGCTGATTCATCCTCGTTAATCATCAGCTTTTCAGCGAATGCTGGTACAGATAAGCACATCACCGCAGATAGGATTAAAGAAATAAGTTTAGATTTTGATCGCATTAATAACTCCTTTGCGATCCTCTACACTGATCAGCGGGAATATCAACACATCATGAAATTTGAATTTTTAACGATGATTTCGTTTAGGTTGATTATGGTGTCTGTGAGAATTTTTATGAGCGCCTGGGGGATATCTATTTTGATTATTATTCTGATTTCTTCTCAAATGATTTTGCTGCTGAGCCATTAATCGACGCATCAGATCATTTTGATTGTTGACTCTTTCGTGCACTCTGCCACGAGCTGGCTCTGGAGCAGGTTGTTCATAATTTTCCGGCTCTTCTTGTTGGGCATTCAAAGCTGCTATAACAGCAACAGCAGCTATAACAGCAGCTATACCCAAAATAGTAGCTGGTTCCACAGCATCCCTAGCGAATAAGTTCGATGAAGATAAGACTAGAACAAAAGTAGCTACGAGAACTTTTCTACTTAGGAATTGCATTCTATAAAACCTCTCGAAAAACTTGAACGTTTTCAAGAGGTTATTGATTCCTAGAAACCTAAAACACGTTACCGATGACGAAATAAAATCTAGGTGAATAGCCTTCAATTGGACTTACACCGACATCAAAACGCACGATCACTGCCTTGTCCCACAAAAGTCTGAGCCCGCCACCAAAACCAATCGATGGCTTAAATGGCTCTTCTTTAATCGTGCTGTAATTCCAGGCCACTAAACCCAAATCTGCGAACGCAGCCAAGGTCAAATCAATATCCCAAATCCAAGCTTTGAAACCAAAAGTATCATAACGAAGTTCTAACTGCTTATAGGCTTTGAGTCGCCCCGGAAAATATTGTTCTCGTAGACCTCGACCAATTTCCTGCCCACCAAAAGTATTAAAATAGCGACCACTGCCACCAACACGCACAATCTCTTGCAATGGCACTTCACCTACCATGCCATCGAAAATAACTTGTGCTGCCAGCGTTAATCTCTTTGCGGGATCTAAAGGCAAGTAACCTCGAAAGCTCAAGTTAGCACCTATATAGTTCCACTTGCTTCCCCAGAACTGAGAGGATTCACGAATCGTTGTTTCAACCCAGTAGCCCTCGTGCGGATCCGGCTCAAAGTCTCGATTATCCAGCATAATGCCTGCTTCAATTACGCTGGCAAAACCTGTGCCCGGGTCATTTTTAAAATCTGTTGCGTATAAGCTGCCTGGGTATGGGCCTTTATCGTCAAAGTGGCCTATTTCATAGTTACTACCGCGCCACGAAGCAATAATTTCAACCTTGTTTGGCATATCTCTCAAACGCCAACGCGCATCCATCATGGCAAATACTTCCCAATAACGTGTCAAATAATAATTAGGATTCGCATTCGCGATGCCGCAGTCTGCCCGCATGCCTTGGCCGCAATAGTTTTCTTTGGGCAAAACAAGCATGCCAATCATTGAGCGCAGTCTAAGAGGCAGACCAGCGACGTCTAAATAATCAAATCTCAAACGATGTGACTGCATGCCGCTGGTCATGAAATAGATTTGCCCATCGAGCTCATACTTGTAAGGCGTAATCCCAGGCTCTTTTCGATAGAAAGATCCAACAGCCCCAAAACCTGTTCCAAAGCCTGAGGCATAACCAACGACGGGCAAACCGGCAAAACCAAATTTCTCTTTTTTAGTTTCTGGAGCTACTTCAGGGGGGAAGTTTCCTTCGTTTCCAATTGGGTTTGGGCCGACGGCAAAAGCCTGAACCACCCACAGTGTCATACCAGCGAAGGCTGGTATCCAGTTTAGGCGATGACATATTCTGGATGCCAGCCTACGCTGGCATGACAACTTCAAGCTCATATTTATCCCTGCACATACGCCTCTATTTTTGTGTGCAAGTTTTCGAGATAAGCCATTTGCTCTTGACGTATTTTTTGCAACTCACCCAAGTTTTTTGGATGCGCTATCGTCTCGGCATAAAACTTAATTTTTGGCTCAGTCCCGCTCTTTCGCACAATCAACCTCAAGTCATTTTCACCCGTATATAGAGTCATGCCTGGCACTTTGGCGCCTTGTTTATCGAGATCTGGTAAATTTTCAGCTTTGCTAAGCAAGTTATTTAAATCGCCTTTGAGTGACCAAGATAAACTTGTAAACAGCCCATATTCTAACGCCAAGCGATCGAGTTCATCAAAAACTGTTTTGTTCTCATATTTTAGCTTCGCGTATAAATTAGCAAAGCAAACAAGCGCAGAAATCCCGTCTTTATCTCGAACTTGATGCCCGATGCAGTAGCCTAGAGCTTCTTCGTAACCAAATAAGAATTTTTCGCCCAAATCGCGCTCACGTTCAAAAGCGCGTGACATGATATTGGCAAAGCCTGTGGCTGTTTCTTCATAACTCACCTGATATTTAACAGCGATGTAAGAAAGCATTCGAGAGGAGACGAAGGTGGTCATGACGAGAGGTTTAAATCCCCCCTGGCCCCCCTTTTTCAAAGGGAGGAAATTCTCGAGCAGGTAGTTTGCCAGTAAGAGGCCTATTTCGTTGCCAGATAAAATTTGCTGATTCACACAGACAGCTAGGCGGTCGGCGTCTGGGTCGTTGGCTAGAATTAATTCGCTGCTTGTTTCTTTAGCGAGTTTGAGTGCCTCGTCTAGGGCGCCAGGTTCTTCTGGGTTTGGGAATTTGACCGTTGGGAAATTGCCATCGGGTTTTGCTTGTGAGGCGACTACTTGGATATTTTTGAAGCCTGCTTCTTTGAGTGCGCGCAAAGCATATTTAGTGCCGACGCCGTGGAGGGGGGTGTAGGTGATGGGGAAGTCACATGTCATCCCGGATTTAATCCGGGATCCAGTGCTGGACCCCGGCCTTGAGCCGGGGTGACAGCGATCAGCTATTGCAGCATAATATGCATCTATCACCGACTCTGGGACTAACTTAATCTCAGACTCATCACGTAAAATCTCATCAAAGCTGGGTGATTTTATAATCAAATCTTCTATTTCATGCGTATCTGGCGCCAC
>JAESQZ010000143.1 GCA_016764955.1 Deltaproteobacteria bacterium
AAAGGGCCTATTTCAGCGGTCTTTGGCACTTTTTCTTCTAAGTAATGCTGCCCACGAGCCAGAATCTCTTCGAACTTATGAAGCTCACTATCGCGCGCCATCCGGTTGAGCTCTTCGTCCACACAGCGTCGCTCCGTAATTTTTTGGACCAACTCTTTTTGTGCAATAACCTCGTGACTAAATAGCCAGTGATGCAAAGCAAACCAACTTACAGTAACAACCAAAAAAACCAGGCAGCTTTGAATCAGTGTTTTCATAGCGCCCCTACTGCCTCAAAAGTCTTTCGCTTCAGCTTAAGCAGCTTCAAACGGTTTCCTTGCAAAAACTCTTCAAGTCTACGCTTAGAAGTAGCCCTGCCCATGATTTTCAAATTGTTTTCTTCAATTGCAAAACCGTGGAGCGAGATGCTTTTAGGAATTTGGTTAATATATTCAATGAGCTTATCTAAGCGCTCTTTGCCATCTTTTGCCAAGGCATCAACCTGGTCAACTTTGTCTTGCAGTGCTTTTTTCTGAACCACAAAATCTTGAGCCGCTTCCTGAATCGATTTCTTCGCCTCTATGGCTCGTTCTACATAGCGAAGCCTTCTAGATAGCAAGTCAGAATCATGGTTTAAATAAAGATAGAAACCACCCAGGGCAAGAGCATTAAGTATTAATATGAACAAAATTTTCATTTACATATTTATTGTATCAAAATAAATATACTTATTTCAATCGCAGCAAGCGTTAAAAATGGCCCAAAGGGCATTGATTTGTCCGGAGGGGCCCAATCATCGCCTTCTATCGGCTTTCTAACCCAGCTAATGAGCCCATAGGCTATAACAGCCTGAAGGCTCCCTAAAGTAAGAACAAATGGCAGCCACAGCCAGCCTAAATAAGCCCCAATCGCGCCCATCAAAAGAGGGTCTCCAAAACCCATGGCAGACTCATCAGCTTTTAACCTGCCAGTTAATCTTAAAATCCAGGTAGAAATCAGCATAAAAACGGCTAAAAAACCAAATCCAAGCAATGCACCTATTAATCTGCTCTCAAATATCCAGTAGCCCTCAGCATAGCCAAAACCAAGCCCAAAAAGCGTCATGAGTATGAGTAAGGGCACTGGGATTAGCCAGCTTTCCAAATCAATGAGACCAATAACTAAAGCCAGAGCGCAAAAAATAAAGAAATCAAAAGCTTGGCTAAGATTTGGCGCAAACCACCAGCCAAATACAGCCAAGAAGCCTACAAAAATTTCGACTAGGGGGTAGCGTGCAGAAATACGCGCTTTACAAGAACGACAACGGCGCCTCAACCAAAACCAGGAAAGCACTGGCACCAGATCACGCCACCAGATTGTTTTGCGGCAATGAAAGCAATAGGAACGCTTGGTCCATATGCTATGTTCGTTACTTTGCAGCCGCAGAATTAAGACATTTAAGAAACTGCCTATACTAAGACCAAATACAAACACCCATAGTGCGAACCAGAAGGACATGAATTCTTTTAAACCATACTTTTCTAAAAACCTCACCCTAAATCCCTCTCCACCAAGTGGAGAGGGACTTAAAACCAGAATTCGCTTTCAATTAATTCCCCTTTCCACTTGGTAGAGAGGGGTTAGGAGTGAGGTCAAAAAAACCCGGGCCTAAAAGGCCCAGGTTTCCTTAAGTTAGCTCATTAAAAAAAGAGCTTAAGCTCTTTTTCTACGGGCTACTTTTCTTTTGCCAGTGCTCTTTTTAGCCTTGGCACGTTTAGCAGCTGGTTTCTTCTTGGCTACTTTACGCTTCTTAGCAGCTGGTTTCTTCTTAGCTACTTTACGCTTCTTAGCAGCTGGTTTCTTCTTGGCTACTTTACGTTTCTTAGCAGCTGGTTTCTTCTTAGCTACTTTACGCTTCTTAGCAGCTGGTTTCTTCTTGGCTACTTTACGTTTCTTAGCGGCTGGTTTTTTCTTAGCTACTTTACGTTTCTTAGCAGCTGGTTTTTTCTTAGCTACTTTACGCTTAGCTGTTTTTTTCTTAACAGCTGTTTTTCTCTTTTTAGCAGCAGCTTTCTTCTTAGAAGCAGCAGCCTTCTTCTTCTTAGCAGTAGCAGCTTTTTTCTTTTTAGCTGCAGCAGCTTTCTTCTTCTTCAATGCCATTTTCTTCGCTAACATAGCCTTCCTTTGCGCAGCAGTTCTGCGACGTTTCTTCCCTTTTCGAGCAGTGCCCCCTCTGCTTGCTTTCACACGCGAGATGTCCCCTGCCTTATCAACATAATAAAGATAATGTTTGTCACGCTTCATATTGGTCTTTAAAACTAATTCAGCGCGGTCACCTTTTTTCTTCTTTTGACCACCGCGAACCATCTTGACCCGATAAACATTCAGGTTACGATCCAGGTAGTACAACCACCCTTTGGTGCGCTTAATACCAGCACGTACAACTTTCTCAGCCATTTCAAAATCCTCCTTTTCGAAATAGGGCTTCTCCTTTTCACAAAAAAACCCTCATCTATATTATCTTCTCTTAAAGTGGAGGTATTCGTCGAGCCATCTAAACTATTTTGTTTCCATAATCCATATATTTCTGCAATATTTTAAAATCAAAATACTTTCAAGCACTTGGACCCATTTGCAAATCAGACGAAGATTGCGTAATTGCGTATTGAGTTTCTCTCGAGTAAGCCTATTTACGCAACTGTGTCACCTATGATCGATTTAAAAACACAATTCAAAAATGCAATTCAAGACAATCGCCTCGGACACGCCTTGTTATTCTTGGGAGAAGATAGCCAAAAAAAGCAAAAAACGGCCCTTGAACTTGCAGCAGGGCTTTTTTGCGAGCAAAAAGTCGCTCCCTTTGGCTGTCAGGAGTGCCTAAGTTGCAAACAAGTTTCCGAAAAGCGATACCCCTATTTACGTTTTCTAGAACCCGAAACCGAGGAAGCCTCAGAGATTAAAATCGGCCAAATTCGAGATCTGAAAACAACACCTGGCAACCCCTCCTGGATTATTCCACACGCTGAGCTCTTGAATCCACAAGCCAGCAACGCACTCTTAAAGACCCTTGAAGAACCACGAGGAAACCAATTCTTCATTTTAATCGCCCCAAATACACGTTCTATCTTAGCTACGCTAGTTTCTCGCTGCCAGCGGATCTTCTTTAAGGGGAATCCCTCGATAGAACTACCAACACCAGTAGAAATCCCCGAAAGCCATTTAGAACGCCTAAGCCTGATTGAAAAGCTAGTCAAAAGCAAAACCGATATCAAAACACTCTTACTTGGCTGGCACAAAGATGCCTCTTGGCAATTCAAAGAAAAACTGCTTCAAGCAGAGCAGGACCTTAAGCGCCATGTAAATCTGCAACTTATTTTAGAGTCTTTGTTGCTTTCCAAATAAGCCCAAAGCTAGCCTTGGGGCATGAAAACATGGATTCTTCTAAGTTCTCTTTTTCTGATTAACTGCGGAGGTTCATCAACGCCGGTCACATCAACCAAGCTCATCAAATTAAGTCATGACAGAGTGGCGGAGCAAGCCTCCTTGTTACAAGGCTTGGGGGAGATGCTTGAATATTACATAACGCTCAAGATCGATGGGCAAAACTTTGACCTAGTAGCAGATACCGGAAGCTCTAACTTAATTGTTGCTGGTCTCAGTGCAAGCGAGGCATCAAAAGAACCTATCGACCCGTTTCTCTTGTCTTACGGAGGCGGAACCAGCATAAATGTTCAAAATCACTTACTTTCTGTTTCACTTGAAAATAACGATGAAAAAAGCACTTACAGGGTTGGGGTTCCACAGTGCGTTAAACAATGTTCAGACACATTCCCAAGAATTCTTGGGCTTGCTTACAGGGGAGTTGAACAACCAGCAGATGATCGACAGCCAACTTTCTTCACTCAAATGCTGAGCGTTGAAAAACCAGCTTTAAGCAATGAATTCAGCATGCTACTTTGTGGGTTCAAAGATGACGGTAGCCATAACGGCAAGACCAATATTCTTTTTGGCGGCATAGAGCCGGGGGTAACTTTAACAGACAGCGACTACACGCCTATCACTGAAAATAGCTGGTATGTGGTGAATGCCACTGAGATTAAAATCGAGGGCAAATCAATGGGTAAATTTAATAGCCCTGCTCCAACAGCTGAAAATCCATGTGCTACTCTGAATAAGCGCACAGGTTCAAACAACTGCACCATCGTGGACAGCGGCACCACCATTAACCAGGTGCCTAAAACCATGCACGAAGCTATCCGTGATCATCTTGCACCTAAAGTAAACCTACAGACAAACAACCCCTTTTGGGACCCCACAGTTCTGGTTGAGGTGGATGGGAAGATGGTAATACCTACCCTACCTTGTGACACAATAAGGAAAGCTGGTTTGCCAACAGTTGATGTTCATATCGGAGAGCTTATTGTCAAAATCCCATCAAAATCCTACTTTAAAAGTAAAGGTGGTGGCGGATGCATGTTTGGATTTGGGCCGACTAATGTAGACAGCCCTAATTTCAAAATCCTAGGTCAGGTCGCCATGGAAAATCAGTATGTGCACTTTGATAGGAAGTTCAACAACAAAAAAGGCCGGATTGGGTTTAAGCAGTCTTTGGGGTTGTGTGGGAATTAGGCTTCACCCCTCGGCCCTCACCCGTTTTTAGCAAGCTAAAAACTCCCTCTCCCACACGCGGGAGAGGGTAATTGTGAACGGCCCTAATTAAAAGGCCTCTTCAGAAAGCTCCATCAAGCTCAAGTCGCTCTTTTCGATCATATCTTTTGCGTGAGTCACGTCAGGCAGTGCTTCGCGGCAAAAGAATCTCACCGAAGCCAGCTTGCCTTCATAAAAGGCTTTTTCTGAACCGCTCGCACTGCCGAGTTTTTCAGCAGCCACTTCGCCTTGCCTAATCATCAACCAGCCAATCACCAACTCAGCGATGCCGTTTAAAATACGATTACCTTGTAGGCCTACATGATAAAGCGACTCCGCCATTTTGGTCATCATCGCACCCATGATGTTTTCTGACGCTTTAACGGCTTTTTCCAATTCATCATATTCAGCTAACAAAAAGTCTTTGGCTTTGCGTTCTTTCAGCATCGCATGCATTTGTTCAAGTAATTTCTGGAAAGTAACCCCACCGTTCTTGGCGATTTTTCTAAAAATCAAATCAAGCGCTTGCATGTGAGTCGTGCCCTCATAAAGCGAATCGATTTTTTGATCACGGATATATTGCTCGATTGGGTAGTCTTTCAAATAACCTGAGCCGCCGTAACACTGCAACGAAGTTGATA
>JAESQZ010000144.1 GCA_016764955.1 Deltaproteobacteria bacterium
GATCCAAGAGCGTGAAACGGGCAAGCCGCATAGCGCCCGAACCGACAACCCAGATTCAACTTTGTTTGGTGTCTCATACCCCAAACAACCACCGCCGGAAAATATTGATTGGATTTTGAAAACCCGGCCAGCGTATCGGCCTTTGAGGTGACATGATGACGGGGGTTAGACTGCCAAATACATAAGGCTGGCATGACAAAAACCTTTAATGCTAGCATCTTGGCATGACATCACCCTATCTGCCGATCGAAAACTACGGAATCATTGGAAACCTAAGAACCGCTGCCTTGGTGGGCATGAATGGTTCTATAGATTTCATGTGCTTCCCACACTTTGACTCACCTAGTGTTTTTTGTGCGCTTTTGGACCACAAAAAGGGTGGGCGATTTAAAATTGCGCCAGTGCATAAGGGGGTGAAGCACAAACAGCTTTATTTACCCAACACGAATATTTTATTTACGCGTTTTTTATCAGATACGGGTGTCGCTGAGGTCTGTGACTTTATGCCAATCGCCCATCATGCGCATGCGGATGCTTTGGTTCGTGAAGTGAAGTGTATTCGAGGTGAAATTAAGTTTCTGCTCGAGTGTTCGCCGAAGTTTAATTATGGCTTATCTGAGTTGAAAGTTAGAACTCGTGAGAACGAAGTGTATTTTATGTCTACTGGCCACGATAAAGTGGCATTTAGACTGCATAGCCCGGAAAAATGCGAGATTAAAGATGGCGCGGCCTATGCTGAGTTTACCCTTAGAGCAGGCGAGAGAAGAACTTTTGTGTTTGAGGAGCTTCATGACACAAAAATCAGTCGGCATCATTCTGAGTTTAGAACACATGCTGCTTTTCATGAGACTGTGGTGTTTTGGGAAAATTGGATTACGCGTTCGACTTATCGAGGCCGCTGGCGTGAGATGGTGGATCGCTCTGCCTTAACTTTAAAACTTCTGACATCAGCTGAATATGGGTCGATGGTAGCCTCACCTACATTTGGATTGCCGGAACGCTTGGGGGGAGGTCGAAACTGGGATTATCGCTATACTTGGATTCGGGACGGATCTTTTACGCTCTACTCGTTGATTAAGCTTGGCTTTACTGATGAGGCACAGGCATTCATGCATTGGCTTGAGGGTCGATGTGGGAAAAGTCATGCAAATGGGCCGATACAGGTGATGTATCGCTTAGATGGTAGTAGTGATTTGCCTGAGTCTAAACTGAAGCATTTTGAAGGTTATATGAAATCTTCGCCAGTTCGTATTGGAAACCATGCGGCTGATCAATTGCAGCTCGATATTTATGGCGAGCTAATGGATTCGGTTTATCTATATAATCGTTTTGGTAACCCGATTTCTAATCGCTTGTGGAAGGATTTGGTGCCCATAGTTGATTGGGTTTCCAAAAATTGGAACCAAGCAGATGAGGGGATCTGGGAGGTGAGAAGTGGCCGGAAAGAATTCTTATACTCGCGTATTATGTGCTGGGTGGCCTTGGATAGGGCTATTCGCATCGCAAAAGAAAGATCCTTTCCGGGGCCGATCGATGAATGGTGTCATATGCGAAATAAGATCTATAATGATGTTTTTGATAATTTTTGGTGTCAGAAAAAACACTCATTTGTTCAGTTTAAGAATTCAAAAACTTTAGATGCATCTTCGTTGGTTGCTCCAATGGTGCACTTTATAAGCCCTACTGACCCGCAGTGGCAGGCGACTCTGCATGCTATTGAGAAAGAGCTTGTTTCAGACTCATTGGTTTATCGCTATCGGCCAGATGAGCACTTTGAGGATGGAATTCCAGAGGATGAGGGCACGTTTTGTATGTGTTCTTTTTGGTATGTAGAAGTATTAGCGCGTAGTGGACAAGTCGATAAAGCGCGCTTTTATTTTGAAAAGATGCTTAGCTATGGCAATCACCTTGGGCTTTACTCCGAAGAGCTTGGCCCTAGTGGTGAGCATTTGGGCAATATGCCGCAAGCCTTTACGCACTTAGCGCTTATTAGTGCTGCGCTTCACTTGAATGAGCTTTTGGATAATAGAGATAGGTTTCGTAAGTAAAACCGTCATCCCGGCCTGCGAGCCGGGATCCAGAAGATTGCCCACGGATGTGGGCTAAGGTGCCACAGCCCAGTCCGAAGGGCTGGGTTATAATGCCGCCACCACCCACCCCACGTCGCCGCCAGGTTTAATAGAATCTGGCAATGATGCGGGATGGGGGGGGGCGATTTTTACCCAGCCCAGCGTCGCTCGCCATGGGCGAGCTCCTCTGGCTGGGCTGTGGCACCTTTGCCCCTTAACGGGGCGTTAGGCTTTTATGTAGATACTCATAGACTGCCTGAACACTGGGTAGCCTTTGTTCGGCGTGCGTTGGAATTTCTGCTGGCCCCACGCGAATACTGGTTCCATGCGAGTTAACAACTTTGAAGGCATCTTCGTCCGTCGTGTCATCGCCAATATAGATTGGGTGAAACGAAGCGTGTTTTTTGATGAGCGTTTGAACAGCGTGGCCTTTGTTAGCTCGTTTGGGCCGAAGCTCGACAACTTTGTTTCCTACGAGCACTTCGAGAGATTCGTCTGCGAAATCACGCATGATCGAGATAACACGTTTTGAAAGTGCTTCTTGCTTTGACTCAAGTACACGCCGGGTATGAAATGCTAGACATAGTTTTTTGTCTTCTAGCAGCGAGCCAGAGTGTGCTTGAGCCAATAAATTTAATTTGCTAAACGCTTTGTCGAGCATTTCATGACGATTTTCAAGGGAACCATCAGGCCACTCAAGACCATGGAGACCAATGATGGGTGTTTTTGTATTAGGCAAGTGTTTCTGGATGCTTTCACGACTCCGGCCAGTAATAATATAAACCGCATGACCAGAACTTTGAAGCGCTTCAAGTGTTGGTGTTAACTCCTTAGGCACTTGGATGGCATCGGGGTGGTCAACTAGAGGCACTAGGGTGCCATCAAAGTCGAGCATAATGAGATGTTGAGAATTTTCTGTGGTCATAAACTACTATTCCAATCAATGTTCAGTTAAAATTATCATACATGAAGAGGGTCTGTGATGGATTTTATTAAGAGAGTATTTGGATACGAAAGTCCAGAGACAATTGACGATAGTCAAAAAGAAGACATGTTGGCTGAAGCTGGTGAGAGGTTAAGAAGTGGTTTTGATGAAAAGAAAACTCTTGAGGCAATCCAATCACCTGAACTGCCTGCCCCAGCAGGCGGCGGAGCTGCTGCTACTGGAGCAAAGGCGATAGAAACTAATCAGAGCTTACGAGAAAAGTTGCTGGATCTTCATCAACAAGGAAATCTAGTAAACGCTCTTCGAAAAAAAACGCTAGAAGAGCTACACACGCTAGAAGAAGCATTTAAACAACATCCACAGGAGCCGCAGGGTTCATCCCAAACGCCTGAACAGCGTATAAGTTACGAAGTTCATGGAGTAATACAGAAGGCGATGGAGGCGAATGAACGTTTGGAGCAAGAGCTTGCTCGTTCAACACGTGACGTTAACTGGGGTGCTATACATCAGGCCATTAGGGACGGTGCCAATCCTGATATGCCTGTGCCTCGGAATAGTTTTGATGAAGGTGCGCCATTAATAAAGTTTGCATTAGGAGATGGAGTTAAAAATTTAGACAAAGTACGATTTTTGCTGGAGTATGGAGTTGATCCAAGTAGCACATACTCTTATCGTATGAGTGGGTATGAGATGACTTATAATCCAATAACTGATGCAGTGTTAAATGAGAGAACGGAGGTTCTTAGCCTTTTTAGGTTTTATGGAACTCGCTTCACTAATAAGCTGGCAGAGTTAGCGGCAAGTTCAAATAGATACTCTTCACTGATGTGGTTACTTGAGCATGACATTAAACCCAGCCCAACTTTTCGTTGTCCAGAAAATTATTCTAGCCACCCTAATATGACTGTTGTTCAAGTTGCTCTTGATATTGGGGACCGAAAATTGCTTGAGCTTGTGTTGCCAAAAGAGGCTGTGAACATCAATGCTAGTTTCCCTCCTGACCATCCAAGGTATCCTGATGCAACGCTTTTAGAGGCAGCTACTATTCAAAATGATCTTGCGACTGTACAAATGCTAGAGCGTGTGGGTTCTAAACCAGTGAGGCCAGAAAAGCTTGAAGAACTACGCCAAAGGCCCATTGTTTCCGCAAGCGAGAGAAGATCCGTGTCTAATCTGAGAGTTTTTGACGGACATTCCATTCCTCCAGATACAAATATTTTACTATGCGCCCCTGTATTTGACGGGGTTGGAGATCTGGAACATGTAATCCATGCAGCAAAGGCTTTGAAGCGTTTCATAGATCGTGAAGGCTCCCAGTCACAGGTTTTTATTTATTTGAAAAGAGGGAATAAGGTTCCTGATAGCGCTTGGCGTGAAAAGTTAGCAGTTCTAAAATCTTTGGATTTTCCCATGTATGTTTCGGAAGAAAATCCGACAGACGATCAAATCGCGAGTATCAGGAGTCAGGTTCAGAGTTTAGAACAGGCGAAGACTTGTCGAATAGATGTTTCTGCTAGGGCTGAGAGCCCTCAAATACTAGATTCTTTCGATAGCATGGGATTAGTGCCTGAATATCGTACAACTGGTGCATTTAGACTTCCAGGTAGTGATAGTTCTTCGATCATGACGGGTCTTGACCAAAGAACTGCTGGGCTGTGGTTGAACCGAGCAGAAGGCACACTTTCTGAACCTGCTAGAAGGCAATTGTTTGGCACAGATACGCCTGGTACCGTTGGCTTCGCCTCTCTTCGAAGTGATCGAGGGCGATTATGGTGGATGGAATGTCAATTGCACTCGATGCCACGTGATCAAAACTGTACTCTAGCTGTATCTCCATTTAGAGAAACTGCAGATTGGCAGACTCACGTCCGAGACTTAGCGCAGAGACATGGATTTGCTAAGTGTGTTGTCCGAAATCGAGAGGGAAGAGAAGAAACAATTTTTGATGGGTTGCCCGGAGCTGAAAATTCTTCGAGGACACTTCGTATCGTTCATGAGTTTATTGCGGAGTCAGATATGGATGCAGTTCGAGCGCTTGCTCAGGAAGGGGTTCTTGGGGCTGCCGGTGATACTGCTTTCGCGAATGGGCTTTTGGGAAAATATCCGCCGCTTGTGGAAAATCGTCATTTTAAAACCTTAGTTGACTCAAATTATCTGGTTGATAAAAACTATCCACTTTTACGTCGTTGGTTCGGGGCATATCGCGTTAACCCTCCATCTGGTTCTACTCCTTTGCCGTCTCCCTTTACCCCAGAACTTATGGAAGAGTGGGAACGCTTTCAGCGTGTAGAGATTCCAAGATTAGATCTCACGCCTTGGTTTGAAAGATTTGTGGTTCGTTGTGCCTATATAAAAAGATTCCCAGCACTTAAAGAACTTGAAGAACGTTATATGTCGAAGCAGATCGAATTAGAGGAATATCGTGCTCAGGTGGCTAGTCTCGTGGATCAAGCTGTTGCTGGCGGTGGCGCAGCTGCTGCTTAGCTACCAAACAGCTTTGCGGCAATGTTTGAGAATCGTCTTGTCTGAGTCAGCTGAACAGTGCTTTACTCTGCATGGCTTAACTCACTCAAAAAACGATCCGCCCAGTTTTTCATGTCATTGTGCTGAACCGTCAATTGCATTTTGGCCATTTTGTGCTGCTGTTTGGCCGCAGGCATTTTAAGTGCTTCGCCGATTGCCCGCGTAATAGAATCTGTGTCGTAAGGGTTAACCAAAATAGCTTCTTTGAGTTCAGCGGCAGCGCCAGCCAGTTTGCTTAGGATTAAGACGCCGCCGTTTTGCTTTGAGGCTACGTACTCTTTGGCAACTAAGTTCATGCCATCACGCAAAGGCGTTATAAGTGCGATATCAGCAGCTTGGTAAAGTGCAATAAGATCGTTAAATGGCATCGTTTGATAGCGATAATCCACTGGTGTGTAATTCTTGCTCCCAAATTGAGTGTTGATGTGCTGAACTTGGTTCTCCACTTGTTGCTTGTAAGTCTTGTACTCGTCGATTTGGGTTCGAGTGGGAACAGCTAGTTGAATCATAGAGACTTTGCCAACCCAATCAGGATTTTGCTTTAGATATTGTTCAAAACCTTGGAGGCGATTCAAGATGCCTTTGGTGTAATCTAGGCGATCTACGCCCACGACAAGCTTTTCAGTGCCTATCTCGTTTCGAAAAGCTTCTGCTCTTTCTTGCGTGTTGGTTGAATTGACTATTCGCTGAATGGGATTCAAATCAATTCCAATGGGGAGTGCTTTGGTTTTGACTTGTCTGCCACCTGCCAAGATCGTTCCCGTTTCGAAATCACAAGCATAGCCTAAGAGTTTTTGGACAGAGTCTAAGAAGTTAGTTTGATAATCTTTGGTATGGAAGCCAATGAAATCAGAACCTAGTAGGCCGTGTAAAATATCTTTAGCATGCGAGATAAGTTTAAGTAGCTCTGCGCTTGGAAAAGGAATGTGCAAGAAAAAGCCGATTTTTGCTGATTTATTGGTTTCTGAACGAATAAGTTGTGGGGAAAGAAAAAGATGATAGTCGTGAACCCATACCAAGTCGTTATGATTTAGACGTGAACAGGTAGCTTGGGCAAAAGTTTGATTCACGCGTTTATAAGCACCCCAGCTGGACTCTGCTGCAGTTGAGCTTTTATTGAGCATGCTGTGGAAGATTGGCCATATGAGCTGGTTTGAGTAGCTATCATAAAAGCCCTTATGAGTTTCTTTGTCGCAAGATATGGTGCCCCAGTTGTATTTTGTGGATAAGGAGCATGAATTAAAGCTTTTACCTGATTCACATGGAGCACTTAGCCAGAAGCCGCCTTTTTGGTTCATGAGTGGTTCTAAAACAGACACAAGCCCACCAGAACATTTTTCTAAAATATCCTGCCTACTTTGTGAGCGAAATCGATATGGCCCTCGGTTAGATAAAATAATTAAATTACTCATGTGAAACATTGTAACACGGGTCATGTTTTGTATATCCTATAGGTATAATGAGTAAATCAGTTAAAAAAGCAATTTTACCAGTTGCCGGTCTTGGCACTCGGCTTGCACCTATTACTCGCTCAATTCCTAAAGAAATGCTGCCTATTGTAGATAAGCCAATGATTCAGTTGGCAGTTGAAGAAGCGTTGGATGCGGGGGTTGAACAGGTTATTTTGGTTAGTGGGCGTAGCAAAGGCAGTATTGGTGAATATTTCAATACCAATATGGGAGCTATCTGCACGGTTCAGCAGCCTAGCCCCTTAGGGCTTGGGCATGCCGTTTTGTGTGCGCGGCCGATTATTGGAGATGAGCCATTTGCCATATTATTGGGCGATGATCTGATATTTACGAGCTCTGATAAGCCAAACGGGATTCGCCAATTGATCGATGCGTATGAGAACACTGGGAAATCGCAAGTCGCTATTCAGCAAGTTCCAAGAGACGAAGTCTATCGATATGGCGCTGTTGAAGGCTACTTTAGCAAAGATAATAAGAGCCAATTTGTCATAGAGAGTCTGGTTGAAAAGCCACCCAAGGGCGAAGAAAAAACAGACCAAGTAATCGTAGGGCGCTATGTGCTTTCTCCAGCTGTTTGGCCGCTTCTTGAGCGCCAAGTTGCTAATCACCAAGATGATTCAGAAATCCAACTCACAGATACTTTGATTGAATTGCTGAAATCAGAAGGCCTGATGGGCCTCAAGTTCGAAGGGCACCGCGTGGATGCAGGCAATCGCGTAGGCTATTTGGAGGCTAACTTGGTTCAGGCCCTTAAGCGGCCAGAGCTTAGAGAAGATGTCTTGGAGATTCTGCAAAAATTAGATATCGCATAGGGCTCTATTAGACCTCTTTCGAAACCGGCCTAAAAATCGCTCATAGGAAATTCAAACGCCATTTTTTTGAATTCGGTTTTTATAAAACGTCCAGTTTGAGCCTGACTTCAGTCAAAATTTCCTAAAATTGCCCTCAAAAAAACAATTTCTCCTCTTCATTTGAGAGATTAGACGACCAATTACCTAAAAACGGGGGAGCAACTCCATTGCCGGGAACTGAAAAATAGACTTTACTACTTAGAGGCTGATTAATTATTGTCGTTCTTGTTGAGGAGAATATTGCCGTGCCAATGAAATCTCTGGGTTTGCTACGCGTGCTTATGTTGATCCTTGTGTTTGGGTTAGCTGCTCCCGGGTATGCAGTAAATTTTCAAATGCTTTCTTCAGAGGATGTGTCGATAGGAGAAGCACGGAGGCTTTTGAACTACGGACCATGGAATTTTCAATTGTATGGTGTTAATCTCATATATGCGGTCGAAGAAGTGATGACGCGTCTTGGTTTTCAGAACTTCCCAGGATTGTCGCGTGATACGATTAAGGCTCAAGTAGAGGATGTTTTTCCTGGGGCGGCCCTTCAATTGTCTCAAGCAGAGGCAGCTCGAATTATTCCGAAGGTCATTCGTGCTCTCTTACCCAGGCAGAGACTGAATTTTGACACAGTCTGGAATGCTGTTGTTTTTGTAATTCGGAATATCCCAACCAGAGAGCTTAATTTCAGAGCCATAACGTCAATATTTCAGTATTTTGAATTGCCAGCTATAATATCTCAAGGAACATCTGACGCTCGTGTTCAGGGCCAACTAGTACCAGAGGATACCACTAATTTTTTGCTATTGTTCAGGAACTATTTCCCAAGGGAAGTTATTCCCAGTGCCAGTAATGTTGATGCCGCCCTCGGAATATTTGATTTGAATCTTGAAGGGGAACTAGACTCATTTCGTAATCCTCATCGAAGCGCATTTTTGATTGGAACGAGTATATTGGCGATCATTGCTTTTGCCAGTTCGCTGTCTTGGGCGGTCTTGAGCGATGAAAATGCTGCTTGGGCAGTATGTACGATAGTGAATGTATTTTGCCTACCTATCGCCGTACTGTTGCCACATCACATTTATCTTTATTTGAATGTAAAAGAGAAGTTTTTGGATGATCCAAGCAATAGGAAATTTATGGAATATCTAAGTTGGCTATCCTGGCTGAAATCTTCTCAAATTAGGGGCCCAAATCAAAGGGGATCAAACCCGTTAACTGGCTTAGCAGATTCGAATGCCGCTGCCTACGAGCTTGTTACAGTGACATCGGGAAACTGAGATATGAAATTGGCACCCGTTATTGCGATCGGAACAATATTATATGTGTGTACGGCTTTATCACAAGCGCTAACCTTTTCGTCTAAGGCCGATAGGGTTCAATGTGAGCTCATGGCGAACAATGACGCTTATGGCATCCCATTTATCGTGCTGTTTAAAGTTTATCTCTCAGAAGCAGGGTATTCTAGTTTTAGAACCAGAAGCGCGTCAAACATTTCGGGTGGACAGGTTTTATCGAGTGACTCCAAGTGGCAGCCATCAAATCTATTTGTTTTATCCGATCGGACTAAAGCAACCCGTGAACTGCGATGCCAAAGTGGGATTTCAATGGAGGAAGAATCTTCGTTGGTTTCACTATTCAACCGAACGAATCAGGCACTACATTCTCAACCCCAACAACTTGCAGATGGAGCAGGCGCACGGGTGGGTTACGGTGCTAGTATGTCAGTAATTGTTTCGGTGTTAGCCTGGGCTCTAGCTTCTTGGGAACAGGCAAATTTTAACCAACTTCCTATGATGGAGGGTTTGTCTTTGCCCTGGCTAAGCTTCGGCTCCATGATTTCTTTTGCAGCAGGTTTTATTGCGACTCTATCCACTTATCTTGGGTTGTGGGCTCCTGAGGCAAAGCATTTGCATGATATGGCTACCACTTCAAACAATCACTTGGAACAGGCTAAGCAAAATTTTAGTCAGTTCAATGCTATTCATATGGCAGCTGAAAATGCCCTGTCGGCTACTGAGCAGGAACTAGCTGGTACCATTTCACAACACGAATTGTTTCAAAATTTCACGAATGCGTACCCCTGTCTGAATCAATCACATCAACTCTTGGAGGCGTATATGGGTGGTTTGTGCTCCAAAAATATGACATTGGAGTCGATGCAGACACTGATGAACTTAAGAACTGTACACCGAGGAGATGGGTATTATGTTCGGCGTGAAGGCTGTTTTATAGTTCAGGAGCGGACAGCTTCAACTGGCACCTTTTTAGAAGATGGGGGTAGCTTTGCGAGTAGCATTTGTAAGGGCTTACATACGCAATTTTCAGTAACTCCTACCGCTCCCACCTATTATACGAGAACAAATTGCCAGGGCTGCGGATGGTGTACCAGATATTGGGATTCCAATCCCCATTTGAGTGTGATGCTCGAATTTGCCGATCTACGACACGAAAAGAGCCGTCACTTTGATCGTTCTCAAAGCAATATATCCATGCTTCAAAATGTGAACAATTTTGTTCAGGTCTTTTGCTTGGAGACTTTAGAAGATCTTTCTCAGCGAAACTTGAACTATTTTGAAAATAAGACAGCGAGTTTTGCTGCTCGAATTGCTGAGTTGCAGGGCATTATCCAAAACCAAACAATGACACTGAATCGTACGTTGAGAGTAATGGGGGAATCCGTAAACCATCTCTCCAAGGTCATACTGGTGTTGGCGCGTGATCAAAATAGCTATCAGGATACACTAAAAACCCATATCCCGCTGATGATTTTAGTGTCACCAACAGCTGGAGTAATTTTTGCGCTGGCAATAGCTAGAATCAAGATCTATGTTCATTCGTAACTACTCAGCCATTCCAAGGCCTTTAAGCGCTTGCAATAAAAAGAGCTGAATGGCACCTGGGGACACCTTCGCAGTGTTTGCTCCAGCGTAGATCCACCTGGCGTAAAAATGGGAGAGATCGTGACTTGTCGCGTGTGCATAGCAGCTAGCGATAATACGATGCTTTCCTACAAGCAAAGTTCCAGATTCGGTGATAGGTGCATAAAGACCTTGCAACAAGACTTTCTCAACTTTCCCGACTGTTACGACGTTGCCTGTTTCAAGTTTCAAGGACGTTCCTGGAACAAACTTATCAGCGAAAATAAATGAGCCATCCTCGTTTGACAGCAGGTGCTTTGGAGAAACTACGAGAACCGGTTCAGGCGTTCTATTTGAGTATATTTGAAGCATCTCAGCATCGGTGTCGTCTTCTCGGTGAAAAAATCCGACGACCTTTGACGTGCTGCCTAACCCATCGTCAACAATGTCCCCTACCTGCAATTGGTCAATACGGATGGGCGTTCCCTCACGATAAACAACTGTACCGGGAGCGAAACAAGCACCACAAGCGTCTCGATAAGACACACACTCCCAAGTAGTCTCATTCCCAATTGTGGTAACCCTTGCGTCTGTGCAAGCGCCTCGTTCGCAACGGTTTCTAACAAATTCCTCGCAATGCCACTTGGCAATATCACTGCTTTTCCAGACAATCGTTGCTTTACTGCATGTCTCTCTTTCGCTGCCATAGCTAAAACTAGCTAAAAAAATGGCACTTACGATAACAATTCTCATATTTTTCTCCTTCAAGTTTTGTTAACCACGGGTGTATGTATTCTCAATGGATATGCAATTCAAGATATTTTTGCCCGTTGTCTCCAGCAATCCAGCAAGGGTGCAAGATCAAACTGCGCGTTTTCCAAATTCGACCGTGCATCGACAGGCCCCTAATTCTAATATCGCTGAGCAACCCTATTAATCGAGCTCAAAAACTTACGGAATTTTGGGTGCCTGATACGGATAATGAAGTTGGCAGTGCGCTTGAAGAGCTTCAGAGAAGGTTTCCGAGTAATGGCTATTGAAATTTAGTGCCATTAGGCATTTGATGGGGCATGCGTTATTTGTCCCACACAAAAAGCGATATTGAAGAAATGCTGGCAACTGTTGGAAGGCCTAGCATTGAGAGTCTGTTTAAGAGTATCCCAGAGAAAAATCGCTTCAATAGACCACTAGATTTGCCGAAGGCTTTGAGCGAGATAGAACTGAAGCGTTTGCTAGAAGAGCAGGCGGGCAAGGCGCCGAAGCGTTCTTTTCTAGGCGCTGGTGCGACGATGCATTTTGTGCCGGAGATCGTTTCGCAGATGCTTTTGCGTGGTGAATGGCTGACGGCCTATACGCCCTATCAAGCAGAAGTATCTCAAGGGACCTTGCAGGCGATATTTGAGTTCCAAACCATGGTGGCTGGTTTATTTGGCATGGAAATCGCCAATGCATCTATGTATGACGGGGCGACTGCTCTTGCTGAAGCTTGTTTGATGGCTTGCAGAATCAAGCGTGTAAACGCTGTTAAAATGCACCCAAATATTCACCCTGAGTATTTAGAAGTTTGCCAGACTATCTTAGGCGCGGCCGGGATTGAGATTCGCGATACTGGCCCTGCGGCTGCTCATGTTTATCAAAATCCTAATTTTATCGGAGAACTTGAGGCACAAAAACAAATTATTGATGAGGCGCATGCTCAAGATGCTTTGGCCATTGCAGTTTGCACTGATATGGTTGCTTTGGGCGCGATTCAATCGCCAGGATTTTTAGGGGCTGATATTGCTGTTGGCGAAGGGCTAGGGCTTTGTGGGCATTTGAGCTTAGGAGGTCCCGGAGTCGGGTTATTCGCGACGCGCAAAAAATTTGTACGCCAAATGCCAGGGCGCTTGGTTGGGCAAACTAAAGACTTGAAAGGTCAGCGTGGTTTTGTGCTGACGCTGTCTGCTCGTGAGCAGCATATTCGTCGTGAACGGGCGACTTCGAATATTTGCACAAATCATAATTTAATGGCTTTGGCGTTTTGCATGACGCTGGCTTTGTATGGGCAGTCTGGATTTAGAAAACTTGCGCTCAATAATATTCAAAAGACGTTATATTTCAGGAAGCAAGCTGCAAAAGCAGGGCTTCAAATATTATCGAGTGGAACGCACTTTAATGAGACGCTGCTTAAACTAAGCAACGAGCAGGCTCAAAAGGCGAAAAATTTAGAAAAACAAGATATTTTTGCAGGTGTTTGGCTTGAGCGAAATAAGTTGTTGGTGACGACAACAGAATTGCATGCTGAGTCTGAGATTGATGAACTGGTCAGGAGTCTTGTATGATTGGGCGACAGAATTTTGACTTCGAAGAGAACTTGATTTTTGAACATGGTTCAAAAGGACGCTCTGGTGTTGACTTACCTGAATGTGCAGAGTCTCAAGCGGCAGCAATTAAAGTTCTGGGGCAGCACCTTCGCACTGAGGAAGATCAAGCCCAGTTGGCTGAGTGTTCAGAGCCAGAAGTTAACAGGCACTATACTAGGCTTAGTCGATGGAATTTCTCGATTGATACGAACTCGTATCCGTTGGGTTCATGCACGATGAAATATAACCCAAGGATTAACGAATGGGCAGCCAGGCTGCCGGGCTTTGCTCAGCTTCACCCCCATTTGCCAGAATCTCGCCTCGAGAATGCCAAAGCTTTAATCGAAGA
>JAESQZ010000145.1 GCA_016764955.1 Deltaproteobacteria bacterium
CGTTATTCACTTCGTTGCTGCGCGAACAGCGAGCTGGCCTGAATGGATAGCCGTGTCTTTAGGTTTATTAGGTATTGGAATCGGCGTTTGGAAACTCTACCCGATGCCAATTACAGATAATATCTGGATGCGTAGTCTGGGAATTGAGACACTTTATGAGCGTGTCTTATTAAGTCCTTATCGACGTCTATCCTATTTCATGAAAGCGGATCCCATTCGAGCCGTTTATCATTTGGGTGTTTCGCTATCGATATCGGTACAAAATTTGCTGCAGTCCTTCCAAACGGGGCGAACGCTTCAATATGCTTCAGCCTTTGTTGCGGCAATGGTGGTTCTATTAGCATTTTGGGCAGTGATATGATTTTACTCGCAATTTTTCTACTGCCCTTAATAGTAGCCTTTTTGTTGCCATTTTTGCCACGTTATTCAGGCCTAGTTTCCTTGGCTAGTATTTTAGTAATTGCTGCTTTAACCCTAAGTGCCTATTCGATAGGTGAGTCTTCGAGCAGTTTAGAAGATGTTTGGTTGATGGAATTTAAGCGAGGGTGGCTATACTTTGCACTTGATGGACTATCATTTGTTTTATTACTGACGTCTCAGTTGCTTGGGGCTTTAAGTTTAGTGACAGTCTGGCAAAATGCGCGGCAGCAAATGTTTTTGCTGTTAACGTTGTCTGGAACCATAGGGCTATTGCTTTCGATTGACTTGCTGGCATTTTTTATCTTTTGGGAAATAATGCTTTTACCCACTTATTTTTGGGTTTTATCAGCGGGGAAAGAGGGGAAAAGCTTCCCCGTGTTGCAGTTTATTATCTTCACTCAGGCAAGTGGGTTATTGCTTTTGGGGTCGGTTGTTGCTTTGCTCACGTTGACGGGCACAACTAATTTGAACCAGCTTTTAAGCATTGAGTTGAGCCAGGCGGCTGAGTTGTGGATTGCGTCAGGCTTTATCATTGCATTTTTGATCAAGTTCCCGATTTTTCCATTTCATGTTTGGATGCCAAGCTTATTTGCAGAAAGCGCTTTAGGGGCAATTATTTCTGGCTTGCTTTTGAAGACAGGCGCTTATGGATTTTTGCGCTTTGTGCTGCCCTTATTTCCGAAGGCATCGATGCAGCTGTCGTCACTGATGATGTTCTTGGGGGCAGCAAGCGTACTTTATGGTGCTTTGCTGGCATTTTCTCAAAAAAACCCAGCTAAAGTCTTTGCCTACTCAATAATTAGCCATGCAGGCTTAATGCTCATGGGCTTATTCAGTGACCATCAGTTAGCGCTTAATGGCGTTATTGTTTTGATGGTAACCCAAGCCATTGCAACAGCTGGCTTTATGATGTCTCTTAATAAACATCTGGGCTTTTCGCTGTTTTTTGCAATGGCGAGTTTAGGCTTGCCTGGGCTTGGCAATTTTGTGGGCGAATGGTTATTATTGTTTGGTCTTTTTCAAAGCTATCCTCAGATGGCAGTTTTGGGTTCTTTAAGCTTGATATTGGGTGCAGCTTATTTCTTAAAGATGCTCACTCAAATATACTATGAACGGCGAGAGGCTATGACATCGATTTCAAGAATGCGGTTTTCTGCTTGTTTGTCTATTGCTGTTTTACTGCTTTGGATAGGGTTGTTTCCAGCGGATTTGTTGGATTTAACGACTCAAGTGTGGCGTGAAGATATTAGCAGAGGTGCTTCATGAGCCTTTTTGAACTTTCAATCCTACCCATGGCGCTAGGAATTGTTTTGCTGCTTGGGCAGGCAACTTTCTTTCGGCAAACAAAACTTGCTTTGGCGATAATACTTTTAAGTTCTGCCGTGTCGTTTTTCTGTTTGCCCGATAATTTATTTGGACAGCTAGTGGCTTTATCAACCGTGGTAAATGCGCTTTTAAGCATGCTCAATCCTCCGGAGCCAGTAGAAGAATATGGGGTATTGCTTTTATCGAGTAGTTTAGGCGCCCTTGTACTTTGCCAGGCTTCGGATTGGATTTATTTATTTGTTGGTATCGAGCTTTTAACATTGCCTGTTTATGGCTTGATTGCTTTTGAACATCGAAATGCTCAAAATCTCAAGGCTGCTGTTAAATACTTTGTGCTAGCAGGCCTGTCGTCAGCGGTGATGTTGTTGGGTATGGGAGTTTTGTATGCGCAGTCTGGATTGTTGGATTTAAGTCTAAATAATCCTTTGGGAGGCGCATTATTTTTGATGGGTGTTGCTTTTAAATTAAGTGTGGCGCCATTTTATTTGTGGACACCTGATGTGTACGAAGATAGCCCGCTATTGGTCACTGCTTTTTTAGCCACTGTTTCGAAAATAAGCTTTGCCAGTATTTTGGCCTCTTTAAGTCTTTCACTTAATTTATTGCCCATACTGATGTTAATGGCGATATTATCGATGCTAGTAGGTGCTTTCTTAACGCTGAAGACAGACCAAATCACACGTTTTTTGGCGTACTCATCTGTGGCACATATGGGTTATGTTTTGGTTGCTTGGATTACTGACGGCAGCGTTTTGTTTTACATGACTTCGTACGTCATCTCTGTGCTGTCGATTTTTGCGATGATCCTTTGGTTAGATGGCGAAGATCTAGTTGGCCTTTGGGGGAAGAAGCCTTTGCCTGCGCTGTTTTTGATTTTTGGCTTCTTTTCTTTGATGGGCCTCCCTATTACGCCAATTTTTTGGGCGAAGTATCGTGTGTTGACGGCAGCCTTAGTGGGCGACTACACCATATTGTTTGGGACGATGATCCTATCTAGCTTGATTGCTGTTTACGGTTATGCCAGGTTTATTACGCGAATTTGTCAAAGGAACTAAAAATGTTTCGAATCTTTTTAACGCTGACATTACTCCTAACTGGTTGCGCAAAAGATTGCTCCGACAAAAAGCCAATAGTGAGCCTGCTCCACAGAAAAACTTAGTAACTCATTTTGAAGCCATTTCTTTAAAGGGTTTAGATACTCAGCAACAAGCACAATTTATTAACTTTTTGAATGCTGAAATATGCCCTTGCAATTGCCCCATGTCTTTTGCGGAGTGCCTTGAAAAGAAAGACTTATGCAAG
>JAESQZ010000013.1 GCA_016764955.1 Deltaproteobacteria bacterium
GCGCTGGAGAGTTAAACTGCCCAAGCAAAAACCCCGTCTTGACGATTCGCGTTAAAAAAGCCCCGGCTAAAAACCCCTCAGTCGAGATGATGGCCCTCAATGCCGAAGATGCAATCAGCAGCAAGCCCCAATATAAGCTCCTCAAAAAAGAAACCGGCAAGCTAGATGGCCATAAGGCTATTTTTCTCACCATGACTTTCAATAATTTGGGCAATGTCACTTTGCCAGTACAAGTTCGTACAGTATCAGTCGCTTTAGAGCATATGAGCCTGGAATTAGAGGCCGCCTGCAATCAGAGCAACTGCAAAGAGCTTATCCCCGCTTTTGAAGAAGCCATTCAAAGCCTGCATGTGGCCGACAAGGGCCAAAAGTTGAAAGAATCGAGTGATTCCGGGGGGTTGCCTGGATTTGGGTCGTTTTAGGCCCCCATTGACCAAAAGCGCCAATCCCCTAGAATAAAGCCTGACATGGAAAATACGACGCACTTAATGGTAGGCGGAGCCCGTAATCCGCATGGCACCCGGATATCACGCAAAGTGACTTGCCAAAAGTGCGGCAAAGAAGACCATATCACTACAAGACCCTCCAAAACCTTAGGCGCCTTTTGCAGAGCCTGTGCGGTTGAAGCCCTCAAAGTTGTTGACGACGGCAAAAAAAGCCCCCGGGTCATGAAAGACCACAGCTGCTCAAACTGCCAGCAAATTTTCAGACTCCCTGCGCATATCGAGCTCGAAAAAGAATCCTTGTGCTTCGACTGCCTCAAAGGCTTTGAGGCCTGGAGCGGCTCAGCTGAGATGACCCCGGACATGCGCGCCTCAATTAAACTTGAAAAACGCTCCTCTGGGGTTATGCTACGCAAACATGCAGTTTGAATCCCTCTTAAGCCCATCGCAATATCAAGCAGCGACTACACTAGATAATCCTATTTGTATCTTAGCTGGTGCTGGCACTGGCAAAACCCGGGTGATTACGCACCGGATTGCTTATTTAATCTCCCAAGGCGCCAAACCCGAAAGCATTTTAGGGCTTACTTTCACCAATAAAGCCGCTGGTGAAATGCGTGAACGCGTCGAGCATTTAGTCCCCGGCGTATCACGCCAGATAGAACTCGGAACTTTTCATGGTTTAAGTGCCAAGTTGCTCAGGCGCCATGGGCACTTGGTCGACGTCCCTGCTAGCTTTGTGATCTACGACGCTGCTGACAGCAATAAGCTACTCAAAGAAATTGCCCTTGAGCGTTTAAATCTCTCCAAAGATTATTTGTCTTTTTATCAAAACTTGCTTGATAGCTGGCAAAACCAAGGTTTACTACCAGACCAAGTTGATACTCAAAATGACCAACGCATCATGCGTGCCCGTGAACTTTATAAGCTCTATCAAAATCGCTTATATGAATTAGGCGCGCTGGATTTCAACAGCATTTTGCTCAAAATGCGAGATTTGCTCAAACATCCAGAAGGCCTTGCCATACTTCAAAACCAATTTAAGCATATTCTGGTCGACGAATATCAAGATACCAACTTGGTACAATCTGAAATCGTTTATTCTTTGGGCATCAAAGCCGAATCACTGGCTATCGTCGGTGACGATGATCAGTCTATTTACGGCTGGCGAGGCGCTAAGCCCTACAACATGGAAGACTTCTTAAAAAAAATTCCAGGTGCACAGTTAATAAAACTCGAAGAAAATTATCGTTCTACTCAAGCGATTTTGCAAACAGCCAACTCAATAATTTCCAATAATAAACGTCGTCTTGGCAAGAATTTGATTGCCACCCAAGGCACAGGTGAAAGCGTACGGGTGATTAAAACCGCTTCAGATCGTTATGAAGCTGACTTGGTCACCTATCGTATTGAAAACAAGATTAGGCAGGGCGGTGATTTAAACCAAATTGCCATCTTGATGCGAGCCAATGCTCAAACACGGCCCTTTGAAGAGTCTCTAAGATCCGCTCATATCCCTTATAAATTAGTTGGCGGCGTGCGCTTTTACGACCGGGCCGAAATCAAAGATATTTTGTCTGTTTTACGCGTAGCACTAAACCCCAAAAGCGAACTCGACTTAATAAGAGCCATCATCTCCGCCAAACAAGGCGTAGGTGCTAGGAGTTTAGAAAAAGCCCGCAACTTTGCTGCTGCTCACTCCAAAACGCTTTTTGAAGTCTTTTTGTCGATTCAAGACTTAAAAGCTTCTGGCATCTCAGCAAAGACAGCTCAGAAAATTCAAAGTTTTACTGAGTCTTTAAAAGCCCTAGGCCAAGCTGCTCAAACCGAACTTAACGCCGCTGAAGCGATTCAAAGAGCTCTTGAAATTACAGGCCGCGAAGACAAAATCGAAGAAGAGCGTTTAGAAAATATCGAGCAGCTTATCTCTGCTGCGCAGCAGTACGTAAACGACTGCGATCAGTACGATCAAGAACCAAGTGCTTTAGGCTTTTTAGAAAACGCGGCACTACTATCAAGCGCCGATGACTTTGGGCCTAAAAACCTAGACGGCGCCGTGACGCTTATGACTTTACACGCTGCCAAAGGCTTGGAGTTTAATACGGTCTATATGGTCGGCATGGAAGAGTACGGCTTCCCGCATGCAAGAGCCTTAGAAGAAGACGCCAAACCAGACCAACTCGAAGAAGAACGCCGCCTGGCTTACGTGGGCATGACACGTGCTCGCAAAGAGCTGGTTTTAACCTACGCCACACGTCGATTAATCAGAGGCCAAATCAAAGGCCGCGCTCCCAGCCGCTTTTTACGCGAGCTGCCCCGCGACTGGGCTGTTGGAGATTTGCCTGAGGCTCGCCCTGTTTGGTGGTGAGTTCTTGCCCACGGATGTGGGCTTAGGTGCCACAGCCCAGGGTAAAGTTGGCGAGTTTGCGAGCCAATGGCGCCCTGGGAATCAGGCCCACCACCCATTTTGCGCTATCGCCAGATTTATATGAAATCAAGAGCTTACCTTAAACCTGGCGGCGATGTGGGGTGGGTGACGTGACATAAACCCAGCCCTATCAGGCTGGGCTGTGGCACCGTTGCCCACTCCATGGGCAAAAATCGGGATATTAGCTTGCATTGCGATTGATGAGTTTCCTTATTTAGTCAAAACTCAACCTTCGTTGCCTTCTTTATTTCAGCGTTTTTTAGATCATCAGCGACCTTCAAACCTAAGCTTGGTATTACTGGGCTCATCTCAATCAATGATGCATCAATTATTCTTACAAAGTACCTCTCCTCTTTATGAGCGCGCTGACTCTGTTTTACATATAGAGCCACTCAATTACCGCCACTATTGCGAAGCTACTAATCTTAGTCCGCTTGATAAAAATACTTTTTTTCGCTTTTCACTCATCGGTGGAATCCCAAGATACTTTTCCTGGTCCAAAGAAGCTTCGAGCTTAAATAAACTTGCCGATAAGCTTTTCTTCGATCCAAGTGCCAGATTAGAACAAGAGCCAGATAGGCTTTTAAAAGACGAAGATCCGGCTCTACAATTTTGGTACGGGGTTTATTCGCCACATCGATCTCGATGGCATCTTTATAGCAACCAACAAAAAAAGACACTCTTTCATGAGCACGCATCAAAAGTATTAGAAGATATTTATCGCGCTGAATTCCCAGATGCAGCTCGTTACTGGGAGTCAAACATTGAATTTGACTGTGTTCGATATGATCCAAACGATCTAAAGGCTTTAATAGTATCCGAAATCAAGCTCGGCTCACTTAAACCAAAAGACCGCGACACTTTAAAAAACAAAATCGAATATCAATTTAAAGAAAGCAATCTCGCTAAAAAATATCGCTTATCAAAAGTTGAGATATTGGATCTTAATGACATCTTAGCTTACTTCACTCACCTCAACGGCCGATAGGCAGCCCGGGTTCGCATCCGATGCTCCAAGTTTTCGGCCGGCGGCGCTTTGGGGTATGGCACGCCAAATAGTGTTGAGTCTGGATTATCAGTTCGAGCGCTATGCGGCTTGCCGGTTTCACGTTCTTGAA
>JAESQZ010000146.1 GCA_016764955.1 Deltaproteobacteria bacterium
AAAGAGCCTAAGAAAAAAGACGACGAAGATAAGTCAGAGCCTGAAGAAAAGAAAAAGGCTCCTAAGCCGCAGAGTGAATACGCGCAGGCGATGAGAACTAAAATAGAAAAAGAATTTAAGGGAAATCAATAGGGGGAAATTATGGGTGAAATAATAGGAGGCAAGCCAGAATTTCACATGCCAGATATGGAACAACTAAAGCCTCAGCTAAAGCCTCCTTCTGCAGGAGAAGGAGCTCGGGCAGAAGAGCTTGTTGGGTGGACAGATGCTCAGAGTAATATGGCACAGGTTTTGAGCGATCAATTAAGCGGGAAGGATAGTATCGATCCGAATATCCACGAAATCCTTCAAGGTAGAGCTCCACTTGCATTGCCTGAGGATATTCAAGCGAAGGTTAATGCGAATGGAGATCCAATTCTAGACTTCCATGGTCTCGAAGTCGAACCTCCTGCAGGTTTCCATTTGGTGAAGTCCCAGGATGGACAGTTAGCTTCTCTTGTTTTGACGCCTGGCTTTCATGGATCAGGGGAAAAATCGACTATTGCTCTTGACCCAGCAGGTCAATTAGCAGCTCAAGATGCAGCGAAGGCGGGTCGGGGGGCTGCTTCTTCTAAAACACCTTATATAACCCCGACGCCTGTAGAGCATAAGACAAAGCTTACTCCTGAACAAATCAAGGCTGAAGCGGCACAAGAACAACGGGCAGCTGCAGAAGCTGCTGCCAGAGCTAAAGCATTAAAGGTTGAAAAAGACAAAGTTTCGACTGCTGAAAAGATAGACAAACCAACTAAAAGCACTGAGGGAAAACAGCCGGAAGCTATTCAGGGTGAGAAAAAAGTTCCAGTTGGGGAGGGGATGACTGCTGCTGAAGTAGGAGCTGAGGCGGATCGTATTCAGGGAATCGTGACTGCGGCAAAAAGTACTGATGCAAAAGCCGAGGCAGCCAAAACGATCTCGGAACAGCAGGCTCAGACAGTTGGCGCTGCGGCCGGGCAGGTTGCTGCTATGACAGGCGGACAGCAAAGTCAGCAGCAGCAACAACAAGAAGAAAGAAGGCAAGCTCAGGCTACGACTGTTGGCCAGCAAATGACCGACGAGGCAGAGCACAGGGTGGGCGATGCTGGTAATGTTTCAGGGCAGACGCCAGGTAAGAGTGAGAAGTAGGTTGATGCTGTCATACCAGCGAAGGCTGGTATCCACATAAAATCTGGCGTTTCTGGACTGGATGCCAGCCTTCGCTGGCATGACAAAAATAAACCTAGATTGACAAGTAGACCCTGGCCTGCGCCAGGGTGACGCTTAGGCCGAAATGGCAGCCTCAGGTTTTGGGTCTGCAGACTTTTTCTTTTTAACAACTGGCTTTTTCACTTCGACACCGTTTAGCCATTTTTCAAATGCTTTGAATTCATAGGGCCTGCCTAAAAAGTCTTTCACTAAGTCATCAGCGTCTTTGGAACCACCAGCTTCTAAAACAAACTTTTTGTAGCGCTCAGCCTGTTTTTTATCCATTAGGCCGTTTTTCTCAAATGCACTGGCCAAGTCTTTGGCGATTACTTTGGACCACATGTAGGTGTAGTACATCGCTGAGTAGCCATGGAGATGCCCGAAGTGTAGGTGAAAGTGCGTGCCGGGGACATAATCAAAATCGCTGTACTGCGCTTGCAGAGTCTTTAAGAGCTCTAGAGGGTCAAAAGACTTAGGGTCTCTTAAATAATATTGCAGGCTTAAAGAGGCAAAGAACATTTGACGACGTGTTGCTATTGCTTTTCCAAAGTCATCAGCTTCTTTCATCTTAATAACTAAGTCTGTTGGGATCTTGGAGAAAGTTTGAAGCACTTTTGGATCCCAGGCCCATTCTTCAAAGAATTGCGAGGGCGCTTCGACGAAATCCCACTCGGTGGCAACGCCAGAGAAATCAACCCATTTATGATCGCCACCCAAAACATGGTGCATCAAGTGGCCGAACTCATGAAAGAACGTGACCACTTGATCGTGGTCTAGAGCATCTTTGCCAAAGTTACAGACCAAAGCACCCTCTGGAATCTGAACGCCTTTGACACCGCTTTGCACTGTAAACTGTGCTGCGTGTTTAAATTTATTGTCTCTTGGATGCATGTCGAGATAAATGCGGCCGGCTAATTTTTTGCCTTGCATGACGTCAAATAATTCAACGGACGAATGCCACGGCTTGACGGATTTATTGGGTTTAAAGCTCAAGCCAAATAAATCGCCTGTCAGTTTTAAAAGGCCATCTCGGACTTTTGGGTATTTGAAATACGAGCGCACTTTTTGTGAGTCGACCGCGTATTTGTCTTTTTTGACGCGTTCGTCGATAAAGGCTTTCTCGAAGGGTTCGATTTCTTTGGCTTTTGGGTCTAGTTTATGTTTCTCAGCCAAAAGAACTTTGTACTCATCTTTGGAGCCTTGCTCGGCTATTTTGGCAATTTTTTCGATGAAGTCACCGGCTCGTTTGGTGGTTTTGACCATTTTGTCTTCGACCACATAATCAGCATAGCTGTTATAACCCAGAAGTTTGGCCAGATCATGGCGCTTGACGATTAGCTTTTTGAGAACAGCTTTATTAGCTGGGTAGCCACGCTGGTTATAAACGAACCAAAGTGCTTTACGGGACTTAGCGTCCTCTGCGTAGCTCATATAAGGGATGTAGTCTGGGTAATCCGTGGTGATTTTGACTTTGCCGTTTTTTTGAGGCTTGTGCGAAGCTATGAAGTCTGCAGGGAGCCCTTTTAGGCCAGTTTTGGGATTTACTTCGATATAGCGCTGATCATCCCGGATATTGCGGTCAAAAGTTTGGCCAATGACGGTTATTTCTTCTTCTAAGGCTTTTATCTTTTTGCGTGTTTTTTCGTCTTTGCTAACGCCAGAACGTTTGAAATCGCGTAGGGTATTGGTCAAAATACGCTTGGCGTCTGGGTTTAGCTTATCTGGCTTTACTGACTCAAAAGCCTTGAAAAGTTGCTGGTTTAGAGAAAGATCGGTTGCGAACCGGTTAATGTCTTGTTCGCATTTTTCAGCATCTTTACGAATTTTGGCGTCAGGGTGGACTGAAGATAGAAGCTCAGCTTTACCGGCCACTCGGTCTAGATGAATCTGAATCTGATTATAAGGCTCCAAGGTGTTGGCCTGATCTCGGACCTTTTGAGGCTTCAAGAGCTTATCTAAGATCGCTTTCGCCTCTTTGAGCTCAGTGTGACAGGGTTTAAGTATTTGATCGAACACAGGTTTTCCTCCGGCAAATAACGAAAAACTTAGAAAAAACAGACTTAGGCGCAACATACTGACCTCCCTTGGTCTCCCCCCTAGTCAAAGTTGCTTTTTTGTGCCAGTTTTCTTAGTTATGTTCAAGTTTAATGTAGGGGATAAAGTTGTCTACCCGGCTCATGGGGTTGCAGAGGTAGTCAGTGTTGAGGTACGTGAAATTGGGGGTAAGCGGCAGACATTTTACATATTGAGCATTTTAGAAAATTCGATGCGTGTGATGGTTCCTACTGCTAACGTTGACCAAGTTGGCATGCGTGACATTGTATCTAGCGAAGAGGCAGACAAAGTTTTTGAGGTCTTGAAAAAGCGTGAAAAAATTGTTGAATCAACAACTTGGAACCGCCGTCATCGTGAGTATATTGAGAAGATTAAGTCTGGCTCGGTATTTGAAGTTGCCAAAGTTTTGCGTGATCTTTATGTGCTTAAGGGCGATAAAGAGTTGAGCTTTGGTGAGCGTAAGATGCTAGACACCGCTCGATCGCTTTTGGTGAGGGAGATTAGCCTATCCAAAGGAATCTCCCACGAAGAAGTGGAGAGCAAATTTAAAACGATTTTCCGCTGCTAAGCAGTTTTAGGAGGCTCTTTAAGGCTTTTAGCTTCAGGGTCTTCTGCAGCTTCTTTCGTTGCTTGCTTGAAATTTTTGATGGCACTTCCAAGGCCTGTCGCAATTTCTGGCAGGCGCTTGCCGCCAAAGAGCAGCAAAATAATTGCGAAGACCACCATGAGTTCCCAAGGACCGATACCAAACATACTTACTCCCTTAGACTCGGAAACCGAGCTATTATTGGCGCATGCCTTCCAGTGTGACCGGCTGCGCGCTCACTTGGCTCTCGCAGATTTCAGGAAATTCGTCAAGCGACGAGCGGCCGGTGAGCCAGTTGCTTATATTACAGGTGTTAAAGAGTTTTATGGTCATGAGTTTGAAGTCAATTCAGACGTCTTGATCCCAAGGCCGGATACTGAGAAATTAGTAGAACTTGCTTTAAAGCGCTTAGACCCAAATCAAGATTATTTAGTTGCTGATATTTGTACGGGTTCTGGCTGCGTTGGGATTACGCTTGCATTAGAACGCCCGCGCGTTCGAGTTATCGCAACCGAAATTTGCCCAAAAGCCGCAGAAGTAGCCAGGTGCAATGCTGAAAAATTGGGTGTGGCAGATCGATTTGAAGTCAGGGCAGGGAATTTGCTGGAGCCGCTTTGTCATCCCGCACCTCCGCATTGTCATCCCGCACTTGATGCGGGATCCAGTGCTGGACCCCGCATCAAGTGCGGGGTGACGGCTTACGATTTATTGGTGTCCAACCCACCCTACATCAAAGCGGCTGACATGCCTGGCCTCATGAAAGATGTCCGAGACTTTGAGCCTCACTTGGCTTTACAGGGAACTGGGGAACTCGGGACTGATTTACACGAAGAAATTATTCAGCAAGCGCCCAAGCTTTTGAAAACAGGTTCTTTTGTTTTACTAGAAATAGGCTATGACCAGGGCTCGTGTTTGAGAAAGCTAGGCAAAGTCTACCAGGATGATGCTGGCAACGATCGCGTTGTGGAGATTCAATGTGGATAAACTAGTCATCGAAGGCGGAGCCAAATTACAAGGAATAGTGGAGATATCAGGTTCTAAAAACGCCTCTTTGCCAGTGTTGGCAGCGACGTTATTGACTGCCGAAGAAAGCATCGTTGAGAATGTCCCGGCTTTAAATGATGTCCAAACGCTTAGCCAACTATTAAGAAGTTTAGGCTCTCAAATTACGCGCGACGAGGGTGTTTTTTTAATTAGTAATCAAGATATTCATAGCGTTGAGGCTGAGTACGACATTGTTCGAAAAATGCGTGCTTCGGTGTTGGTCTTAGGGCCTTTGGTAGCTCGTTTTGGAAAAGCGCGTGTTTCTTTGCCTGGTGGTTGTGCGATTGGTGCTCGGCCGATTGATATGCACTTAAGAGGCCTTGAACAGATGGGGGCCAAAGTTGTTTTAGAACACGGTTATGTTGAAGCAACTGCGCCAGAAGGTGGGCTTGTAGGAACTCGTATTGTGTTTGAAATACCCAGTGTTGGCGCCACTGAGAATTTGATGATGGCTGCTTGCCTGGCCAGTGGCACAACTGTTATCGAGAATGCTGCCTGTGAACCTGAAATTGAAGAATTAGCTAGAGCTTTAAGTAGCATGGGCGCTAAAATTCAGGGGGCTGGTACCAACGTAATTCAAATTGACGGGGTTTCAAGTTTGAGTGGCTTGCAGCATTGTGTTGAAGCTGATCGCATTGAAGGCGCAACTTTTGTTGCCATTGCGGCTGCTACCCAGGGCGATTTATTGATTAAAAATATTCAGCTCAATCATCTTGAAAATATTTTGATGCGCTTTCAGGAAGCTGGCTGTGAGATATCCCCTGAAGGTGCTAATGCCCTACGCGTTCGTGGGCCTGAAAAATTGAAGAATATCGATATTCAGACGGCTCCTTATCCAGGATTTCCAACCGATATGCAAGCCCAGTTTATGGCTTGCATGTGTTTGGCTGATGGCATTAGTCATATAGAAGAAGACATTTGGGAAAACCGATTTATGCATACCCCCGAATTAGTACGCATGGGGGCTGATATCTCTATGAACGGCAATCTAGCTGTGGTTCGTGGCGTGTCTAAACTTACAGGGGCGTCTGTGATGGCGACTGATTTGCGCGCCTCAGCTGGCTTGATTATTGCAGCTCTAGCTGCCGAAGGTGTGAGTGAGATTTTAAGAATTTATCACTTAGATAGAGGCTATGTGAAAATTGAGGAAAAGCTTTCGAATCTGGGTGCTTGTATTAAACGGGTGAAACAAGACGGATCGTCGGTTGTCATCCAGCCCCATATTGTCATGCCAGCGGAGGCTGGCATCTAGTTTCAGCGTTCAGACTTGTTTTCTGGATACCAGCCTTCGCTGGCATGACAAGGCGAGGCGCATGACAAGAGAACCCTTGCACTCTCGACGTGTTTTGCTTATAGCCATCACATAAAGAGAGAATTCGGAGATGGCAGATATGGCAGAAGCATTAATGGATGGAAGGGTTACACAAGTTATTGGTCCGGTAGTGGACGTAGAGTTCCCTGGAGAAGCTCTGCCAAAGATTTTTACCGCGCT
>JAESQZ010000147.1 GCA_016764955.1 Deltaproteobacteria bacterium
AAATTTCGCTAAGATCAAGACGAAGCTCCAGATACCGAGCCTCATCGATATTCAGCGCAACAGCTATGAAAAGTTCTTGCAAGCTGATGCCCCTTGGGCTGCGCGTGAAAATACCGGTTTGCAAGCTGTATTCCAATCTGTTTTTCCAATTAAAGACTACAATGAGACAGCATCTCTCGAATTTGTAGGTTATCACTTAGATAAGCCCAAGTACGACGTAGATGAGTGTCGTTCCAGAGGTATGACCTACGCTGCCCCCATCCGGGTGATAGTTCGTTTGGTTATTTGGGATAAAGATGAAAAATTCTGAGACCAAATCCATTCGAGACGTGAAGGAGCAAGAGGTCTACTTTGGTGAAGTTCCGCTGATGACTGACTTTGGTACCTTTGTTATCAATGGTACTGAGCGTGTGGTGGTTTCTCAGCTTCATAGAAGCCCGGGTGTCTTTTTTGATAGCGACAGGGGTCGAACACACAGCTCTGGAAAGCTTTTGTACACTGCTCGGGTGATCCCTTACCGTGGGTCATGGTTGGATTTTGAGTTTGATCATAAAGATTTAATTTACTGCCGAATTGATAGGCGTCGTAAGTTTTTGGCTAGTATTTTGCTGAAGGCTCTTGGGTATAGCACTGAAGAGCTTTTATCTTATTATTATAAGACCGAAACGCTTATTTTAGAGCACAAAGACGGTTTTTCTAAGAAAGCAGATTATGATTTGTTGCTTGGTCAAAGAGCGACAAGAGATATTGTAGATCCGAAGTCTGAAGATGTCTTGGTGAGAAAGAATCGTAAGTTCACCAGGCTTTCAATCGACAAGATGAAGAAAGCCGGCATTAAGACTCTGGATCTAGAGGATACGGAAGTTGAAGGTTTGGTCTCGGCTAAAGGTGTCTTGAATCCCAAGACTAAAGAGCCTTTGGTTGAATGTAATGAAGTTTTGACCATCGCAAAGATTGAAGAGCTTCAAAAACTTGGCCTTAAAGAAATTGAAGTCTTGTTTATTGATGGTTTGAACGTTGGTTCGTACTTGAGAGATACGATCGCCCAAGATAAAGTGAGCACACGAGAAGAGGCTCTTTTAGAGCTTTATCGCCGTATGCGTCCTGGTGATCCACCGACCATTGAGACTGCCGAAAATCTATTTAAAAACTTATTCTTTAATCCGGAACGTTATGACCTGTCAGAAGTGGGCCGTCTCAAGCTGAATCATAAGTTCTCATTTGATGAACCACTTACGAATCGTGTTTTAACCAAGCGGGATATTTTAGGTGTTGTTGGTTATCTGATCGAGCTTCGAAATGGCACTGGCTCTTTGGATGATATTGATCACTTGGGTAATCGGCGCGTTCGGGCTGTTGGTGAGTTGAATGAGAATCAGTATCGCATCGGTTTGGTTCGTATGGAGCGAGCCATTAAAGAGCGCATGAGTGTCCAAGAAGTCGAGACTCTGATGCCTCACGACTTGGTAAATAATAAACCGGTGGCGGCGGTGATTAAAGAGTTTTTTGGCTCTTCGCAGCTTTCCCAGTTTATGGATCAAACCAACCCATTGTCTGAAATTACGCATAAGCGTCGTTTGTCAGCATTGGGCCCAGGTGGTCTGACGCGTGAGCGCGCGGGCTTTGAGGTTCGTGACGTTCATCCGACTCACTACGGTCGTATTTGTCCAATTGAAACACCGGAAGGTCAGAACATTGGTTTGATTGCTTCGCTTTCGACTTTTGCACGGGTGAATAATTACGGTTTCGTTGAAACCCCGTATCGCAAGGTAAAAGATGGCTGTGTGACAGATGAAATCGTTTATCTTTCTGCCTTGCAGGAAGAAAGCGAGGTTATCGCACAGGCCAATTCGAAGGTGGACGATAAGACTGGCGCCTTTGAGGATCACTTTATTCAGGTTAGAAAAGCCGGTGATGCCACTTTGGAGAAGCCTGAAGAAGTTACTTTTATGGATGTGTCCCCGAACCAGCTGGTTTCGATAGCTGCTGGCTTGATTCCATTCTTGGAGCACGACGACGCAAACCGTGCTTTGATGGGTTCAAACATGCAACGTCAGGCTGTGCCTCTCTTGAGGACAGACTCGCCTTTGGTGGGTACTGGCATGGAACGCGTTGTGGCGCATGACTCCGGTGTTTGCCAGGTAGCTAAGCGTGGCGGCGTGGTTGATCATGTTGATGCGTCTCGTATCGTGGTTCGTGCTAACTTAGATGAGGTTGAGGACTCTGCCTCTCAGGTTGATATTTACAAGCTGAGCAAGTTTAAACGCTCCAATCATAGTACTTGCTTTAATCAAAAACCGATTGTTTCGGTGGGAGATAAGATCCGTCCTGGTGATGTGGTCGCAGATGGCCCATCTACCGACTGTGGCGAATTGGCTTTAGGTCGTAACGTGGTCGTGGCGTTTATGCCATGGAACGGGTATAACTTTGAAGATTCGATTTTGATTAGTGAGCGAATCTTAAAAGAAGATTTGTACACGTCGATTCATATTGAAGAGTATGAGTGCGTCGCTCGTGATACCAAGCTCGGCCCTGAAGAAATTACCCAGGATATTCCGAATGCAGGCGAAGAGATGCTTCAAGATCTCGATGAGGTTGGTATTGTTCGGATTGGTGCTGAGGTTAAAGCGGGTGAAATCTTAGTTGGTAAGATTACGCCGAAGGGCGAGTCCCAGCTTTCTCCAGAAGAAAAGCTTTTGCGTGCGATCTTTGGTGAAAAAGCCGGTGATGTGCGTGATACCAGTTTGCGTATGCCGCCAGGAACTCATGGGACCGTAATTGATGCCAAGGTCTTTACCCGTAAGGGGATTGATAAAGACTCAAGAGCGCGCGCCAACGAAGAAGAAGCAGAAGCACAGCTTTTGAAGGATCAAAATGATGAGATTCGAATCTTAAGGAACTCTGCTGTTGAACGCATGATCGAAATGCTTCAGGGTCGTGTGACTTTGAACAAGCTTGTCGATGAAAAAGGCAAGGTTCTGATTAAAAAGAGTGATGAGCTTTCTAAAGAGCTGCTTTCAGAGATCGATTGGAAATACTACGGTGATATCGTGATTTCCGACAAAGAAGTCTCTGGACGTGTTCAAAAGATTGTGAAGATTGTTACTGAGCAAACTGAACAGGTCCGAACCGCTTTTGGTGAGCGTATTAAGCGTCTCAAAGAAGGTGATGAGTTACCGCCTGGCGTCATTAAGATGGCTAAAATCTATGTTGCTGTGAAGCGTAAACTTCAGCCTGGTGACAAGATGGCTGGTCGTCACGGTAATAAAGGTGTTATTTCCAGGGTTCTTCCTGAAGAAGATATGCCTTACTTGCCAGATGGAACGCCAGTTGACTTTGTGTTGAGCCCATTGGGTGTGCCAAGCCGTATGAACGTGGGTCAGATTCTAGAAACTCATCTAGGTTGGGCCGCTAAGGGTCTTGGTCAAAAACTCGGGCGCATGGTCGATGAGCACGTCAAGTTGAACGAAATTAAGCAAAGTCTCAAAGAAGCGTTCTCTGATGAGGAGCACGATAAACTAGTAGATGCTTTGCCGGAAAAAGAAATTCATAAGCTTGTTCGTAAGCTGGAACGTGGAATTCCGATGGCAACACCAGTCTTTGATGGTGCACCTGAGTCGAAAATACGTGAATTGCTTGAAATGGGCGATCGTAACGTGACCGGGCAGACGATTTTGTTTGATGGACGTACGGGGGATCCATTTGATCAGGATGTGACGGTTGGCATCATGTATATGCTGAAGTTACATCACTTGGTGGATGACAAGATTCACGCACGTTCGATTGGGCCTTACTCGCTGGTTACCCAGCAGCCTTTGGGCGGTAAAGCTCAGTTCGGTGGTCAGCGTTTGGGTGAAATGGAAGTTTGGGCGATGGAAGCTTATGGTGCCGCCTACTCGCTTCAAGAGTTCCTCACTGTTAAGTCTGATGACGTGGTCGGAAGAACCCGCATGTATGAAGCCATTGTAAAAGGTGAGCACGTGCTGGAATCCGGTGTTCCTGAGTCATTTAACGTTTTGATTAAAGAGCTGCAGAGCTTAGGCCTCGATGTTCAGCTGCTCGATGAAATGGATCCGACAAAGACATGAAAGATATTTTTAATTTTTTTGAAAAACCGAAAGATCCCTTAAGCTTCAACGCGATTCGTATTCAGCTGGCAAGCCCAGATAAGATTCGCGACTGGTCTTATGGGGAAGTGAAGAAGCCAGAAACCATTAACTATAGGACTTTTAAACCTGAGCGTGATGGTTTGTTCTGTGCCAAAATCTTTGGGCCGATTAAAGATTACGAATGTCTCTGCGGTAAGTACAAGCGCATGAAGCACAGAGGGGTGGTCTGTGAGAAATGTGGTGTCGAAGTTATTCAGTCCAAAGTTAGACGTGAGCGTTTGGGTCATATTGTTTTGGCAACACCAGTTGCGCATATCTGGTTTTTGAAGAGCTTGCCGAGTCGTATCGGTGCTTTGCTTGATATGATGCAAAAAGACTTAGAAAAAGTCTTGTACTGTGAGTCTTATATTGTTGTCGATCCGGGCGCTAGTCCATTTAAGCTTGGAGAGCTCCTTACTGAAGAGCAATATCAAAAAGGACTCGATGAGTTCGGTGATGATAGCTTTTTAGTCGGTATGGGCGCCGAAGCTATTCGTGAATTGCTGCGCCAGCTTGAATTGGGCGTTAATGGTGATGGCAAAGGTATCGAAGACATGGTTACCCAACTTCGAATGGAGCTTGGTGAAACCACTTCAGATGCCAAACGTAAGAAAATTTCAAAGCGCCTAAAAGTTCTTGAAGCATTCAAGGGTTCTTCTAATAAACCAGAGTGGATGTTGATGGAAGTCATTCCAGTGATTCCGCCAGATTTGCGTCCACTGGTGCCTTTGGAAGGGGGGCGATTTGCGACATCGGATTTGAATGATCTATATCGTCGTGTGATCAATCGAAACAATCGTTTGAAGCGTCTTCAAGAGCTTAACGCGCCAGAAGTCATTATTCGAAACGAAAAGCGCATGCTTCAAGAAGCAGTAGATGCTTTGTTCGATAATGGTCGCCGCGGTAAGTTGATTACCGGCCCGAATAAGCGTCCGTTGAAAAGTTTAAGTGACATGCTCAAAGGTAAGTATGGTCGATTTAGACAGAACTTGCTTGGTAAGCGCGTTGATTACTCTGGGCGTTCTGTAATTGTTGTTGGGCCTGAGCTTAAATTGCATCAGTGTGGTTTGCCGAAAATCATGGCTTTGGAGCTATTTAAGCCCTTTATCTACAACAAGCTTGAGCAGCGCGGTTATGTGACGACTATTAAGTCAGCTAAGCGTATGGTTGAGCAAGAGAAGCCAGAAGTTTGGGATGTGCTTGAAGAAGTCATTAAAGAGCATCCGGTTATTTTGAACCGTGCACCTACACTTCACCGTTTGGGTATGCAGGCATTTGAGCCAGTTTTGATTGAAGGCAAGGCCATTCAGTTGCACCCGTTGGTCTGTACAGCGTTTAATGCTGACTTCGACGGTGACCAAATGGGTGTTCACGTGCCACTCTCAATCGAGGCGCAGCTTGAAGCTCGTGTGTTGATGATGAGCACCAATAATATTCTTTCGCCGGCTTCCGGTAGGCCTATTATTGTGCCCACTCAAGACATCGTCTTGGGTTGTTATTACATGACCCGCATGAGGCCTTTTGCCAAAGGGGAGGGCATGAAATTTGCCAACGCTCAGGAAGTACGTATGGCTTATGATGCTCAAGAAGCTGGCTTGCATGCTTCGGTTCAAGTGCGCTTAGAAGGCAAAAATTATGACACGACAGTGGGTCGCGTGTTGATGTACGAAGTCATTCCTTCGGTGATTCCTTTTGCTGCTATTAATAAAGTGATGGGCAAAAAAGAACTGATGGATTTAATTGATAGTTGTTATCGATTAACAGGTCAAAAAGACACTGTGATTCTAGCCGATCGCATTCGGACCTTGGGCTATACTGAAGCAACCCGTTCCGGTATTTCCGTGGCGATGCACAACATGGTTATCCCAGCCCGAAAAGAAGAAATTGTTGAGCGCTGTAAAGCAGAGGTTGAAGAGATTACGGATCAGTACATCGAAGGTTTGATTACTGACGGTGAACGTAAGAATAAGGTGATCGATATTTGGTCTAAGGCAGCTGAAGAGATTGCCACTGAGATGATGGATGTTGTGTCTACTGAAGAGATTGTTTCAGCGGACGGAAAAGATAAAAAAATAACGCCATCGTTTAACCCGCTTTACATCATGGCTGATTCTGGCGCTCGTGGTTCAACCCAGCAGTTGAAGCAGTTGGCTGGTATGCGTGGTCTGATGTCGAAGCCATCTGGTGAGATTATCGAAACCCCGATTACGGCGAACTTCCGTGAAGGCTTGACGGTGTTGGAATACTTCACTTCTACTCACGGTGCGCGTAAAGGTTTGGCTGATACGGCGCTTAAGACTGCAAATTCGGGTTACTTGACCCGTCGTTTGGTGGACGTAGCCCAAGACTCGATTATTACCGAGTATGACTGTGGTACGCTAGACGGCATCGAAATTACCCCGCTGGTCGAAGGCAATGATATTATCGAGAATATTGGTGACCGAATCTTGGGCCGTGTGACACTTGAGGATGTTACAGATTCAGTTTCTGGTGAAGTGCTCGTAGAAGCTGGCATGGAAATTGATGAGGATTTGGTTTCCAAGGTCGAAGATGCAGGGATTTCACGTGTGCGAATTCGTTCCGTGCTAACTTGTCAGACACGTCGCGGTATTTGTGTTCGTTGCTATGGCCGAGATTTGGCTCGCGGGCACCTGACGAATGTTGGCGAAGCGGTTGGTGTGATTGCAGCCCAATCCATTGGTGAGCCTGGTACACAGTTAACCATGCGTACCTTCCATATTGGTGGTATTGCGTCGGCTTCCAGACAAGAATCTAGCCATAGTGCACGAGGCGAAGGTAAGGTTGTCTTTGATAACTTGCATATCGTTAAGCGCCGTGATGGTGAGCATGTGGCCATGAATCGCCAAGGTTCTATTAAGGTTGTCGATGAAAGCGGTCGTGAACGCGAGATTTATCCTGCGATTTACGGCGCTATCATTAAGGCTGAAGAAGGCCAGCAGGTAAAACCTGGTACCATTCTGGTTGAATGGGATCCGTTTTCATCGCCGATTTTGACTGAAGCTGAAGGCGTGGTTCATTTTGGTGATTTAACTGAAGGAGTAACCTTCACTGAGCGTGTGGATGAGACTACTGGTCTTTCTCACAAGGCAGTTGTCGAAGGTCGTGATCCAACGGCTAGGCCGCGTGTTACGGTGAAAGACTCTGGCGGCAACGTTATGAAGTCTGTGATGACTGCCTCAGCTGATGCCAGGTACATGTTGCCAGTGGGCGCTGTGTTGATGGTCACTGATGGCGATCAAGTTCAGCCGGGTGACATTGTTGCGAAGCTGAACCGTGAAGCTTCTCGAACCAAGGATATTACAGGTGGTCTACCTCGAGTTGTCGAACTTTTCGAAGCTCGTAAGCCAAAAGATCAAGCTGTTGTTACTGAAATAACCGGTACGGTTTCCTTTGGTAAAGACACCAAGGGCAAACGAAAAGTGCTGGTGACTCCAGAAGCTGGTGAGACTCGTGAGTATCTGATTCCAAAAGGTAAGCACATCCGTGTGCGTGAAGGTGACTTCGTGCGTGCTGGTGAGCCTTTGATGGATGGCTCGGTGAATCCGCATGATATTTTGCGCGTCTTGGGTGAAAAAGCCTTGGCTAAGTACATGGTGGATGAAATCCAAGAAGTTTACCGTCTGCAAGGTGTGCGTATCAATGACAAACACGTCGAAGTCATTGTTAGGCAGATGCTTCGCAGGGTAAAAGTCAAAATTCCAGGTGATACCTGCTTCTTGTCTGATGAACAGGTTGAAAAGCAGCTCTTCGAAGCAGAAAACGATCGTGTTCTGGCTCAAGATGGCCGAGGAGCAGTTGCTGAGCCACTGTTGCTTGGTATCACGAAGGCATCGCTTTCAACTGAGTCATTTATCTCAGGCGCTTCTTTCCAAGAAACTACGAAAGTTCTTACGGAAGCAGCAGTTGCAGGTAAAATTGACTACTTGAGAGGTCTGAAAGAAAACGTCATCATGGGTCGTTTGATCCCGGCTGGTACTGGTGTTCCAAACTACCGTTACTTGAACATGGAAGTTCAAGATGCTGGCGTAGTCGAAGAAGGCGGCTTAATGGAAAGCGTCCCAGTCGAGCTCCTAGAGACAGCCTAAATGTCACCCTGGCGAAGGCCAGGGTCTGTCATCCCGGGCTTGACCCGGGATCCAGTACTGACCTAAACATCCCCCTCTAAACAAGGGGGATTTTTATTTTGTATCAATATTTCAGGCACTTATTATGGGTGCGAAAACTCTTTAGGTTGGATTTTAATTTTGATATAATATAAAAATGGATAATCTAAAAGAGCCGGAAGCTGGTCGCGGAGCACGTTCACATGCTCCTGAAGAACAACAATCTCCAATACAGGACAGGAAATCCTTTAAAGAGCCAGTAGAGGACCGTTTTGAAGAGTATAAAGAACGAGAAGGCGATGAAGATTTTGCCGCCCAAAGAAGCATTCTATCTGGTATAAAGAGCGTTTTTTCTCGCATAAAAAGCGTTGTTTCTGGGGTAGTAGACTCTATTAGAGGGTTTGGAGTAGATCCTAAATTGGTTCAGCGGCTTACTCATAATAGGCCCCTTGATGATGATATTGGCCTCCGTTTGCGTCCTCTGGACTTGTCAGACTTGACCGTGGATTTAAAAGCCGTTCCTCCTCATGAGCGTGAAAAGTTGGTTGAGCAAATACAGAGTTTGATTGGTAATAGGGAAGGGCGTGAAAAGTTGGTTGAGCAAATACAGAGTTTGATTGGTAATAGGGAAGGGCGTGAACAGCAATTAGTGTCTGTGACTCGTATTTTGCTCAGAATTCCAACCGACAAACGTCCCAAATTCATCGATCATATACAGAGCTTAGTTGGCAGCAGGGAAGGGAGTGCAAGGGATCTATTTAACTTGGCCACGAATTTAGGAAGAATTCCTATCGAACAGCATTCTGGGGTTATTGAACATATACAAAGGTTAGTAGGAACTAGAGAAAGGGTTGCAACGGGTATATCTGGATTGGTCTATCATTTAGAAAGAATTAATGTCGAAGATCGTCCTAACTTTATTGCACAAATACTGGTGTCAGTAAGAAACAGAGAAGGGAATGCTGAGGATTTATCTCATTTCATCAATGCTTTGACTCCGATTTGGGGGCCACAGAGGGAAAATGCCTTAGCGAGATTAAGGCCTGAAATGACTATTCGCGAAGCAGCAAACGTTCTCTATCGAGCTGGAGGTCCTGCTCCTGGTGGGGGTGTTTTTGAGGTCCACCGGGTGGCATCTGAACAAATGGGCCCAATTTACCGAAGTATTAAAGATCGATTAGCTGGAGCGGAATTGGTTTCAGAGGAAGAGGCCGTGAGACAGTTGAGTAATTGGATTGGCACGCATGATATTTCACCCTATGTATCAGCTCAAGGAAACGAAACTCAAGAGCAGGTTCAAGCGCATGCAAGGGGATTGCTGCAAGGCTTGCTCCAACACGTAAAATGGACTTCGGTCATGCGTATGGAGTTTAGCGGGCTTCAAGAAGGGCGTCGTGTTTCTGGGTCTGACCTCCTACGTACTGTGGTAACCGACATTCTCAATACGCCGGAAGGCGAACAAAGAGACACCAAAATATCTCAGTTTCTAATGCAAGGGCTGATGGATGCAATTAAAGCTTATGGTGATAACTCTACACTGGATAATGCCTCCTGTGTGGCTGGGATTGCGGAGCGCTTGATTCTGGCTTTCCGCGAGGGCAAGCAGCAAGTGACAGCACGAGATTTGGCTGCCATACTCCAAGCCGACAAAGAGTTTGATGCACTGGTGAATATAGGAGTTCGCTCAGATGTTGAAATCCCGGCTGCTATCAAAGAATCCCTCATACATATTCCCAAAGAGGCTTTAAAAACCGCCTTGGGAGATGAGCTTAAAAACGTCAAACAGGCGGCAAGACAGAAGCTGGTTAGTGCCGGCCACGAGCAACGGCTGATTGATGAGGCCTACCAGATGGTTTACCAGGATGCTGAAATCGAAGACTATCAAGTGGAGAATCTATGGAAGGCGCTGCATCCAGAACCTAAAGGTGCTGCTTAATTGTTATAATGAAAACTGGACCCCGGCTCGTGGGCCGGGGTGACAGGGAGCTGGTATGACAACCTAGACCCTGGCCTTCGCCATGTCATTTTGCATAAACATGGACCACCCAATCGGCTAAAATTTGCAGAATCATGGACCAGGGTGTTGCTCCCATTTAAATCAAGTCTGACCTCCATTAATACCTGTCTCTTGATCACAAGTCTGTTTAACGGCCAGCATATGCGCCTTTAGTAAGAGCCTAAGTTTCGTTTAATTTGTTTTCGCCCATGGAAATGGGCGTAGGTGCCACAGCCCGGGGTAGAGTTGGCGAGCTTGCGAGCCAACGGCGCCCTGGGATTCGTGCCACCACCCATCCCGCGCTGTACATTCGAGAGCCGAAGGCTCGGTTGATTTTCGTTCAATCATGCCTTCGGCATTTTAAATGGAAACGGTTACACACCCGGATTCCGCTGCGCTTCATCCGGGGCTTTATTCGAATACCCACTTCGTGGGAAAGTTAACCAAACAGCCATTTCAGATCGTCAAATGGTCTTCTAAATCACTTGTGACTAAGAGACAGCATTAATACTTGGAGGTCAGACTTGATTTAGATGGGAGGCAATACCCTGGTCCATGATTCTGCCAAATGACAACTTTATT
>JAESQZ010000148.1 GCA_016764955.1 Deltaproteobacteria bacterium
AAAATTCAATGGAAAAGCTAAATTGAATATTATACTCAAATACATAGGAAAATGGATATGAAGGGAATTTTATTACATGGTGGTCATGGAACCAGATTAAGACCACTAACACATACGGGTCCAAAACAACTACTTCCTATTGCTAATAAACCAATGTCAGAATATTGCATTGAAAGTATGAAAGAGTCAGGTGTAACAGATATTGCAATAATAATTGGAGGATTAGGATCTAATAAGGTAATAGAGTATTACGGAGATGGTAAAAAATTTGGGGTTAATATTACATATATCAAACAAGATCAGCCTAAAGGAATATCCCATGCTATAAGATTATGTAAGGATTTCATAAAAGATGAAAAATTTTTAGTTTTTTTAGGAGATAATATTATTCAAAAATCAATAAGTGATTATGTTAAAGAATTTAAAAATTCAAATTATGATGCAACAATTTTGTTATGTGAAGTAGATAATCCATCAAGGTTTGGTATTGCAGATATACAAAATGGAAAACTGGTTAAAATTATTGAAAAACCAAAAAACCCACCTACCAATTTGGCAGTAACAGGAATCTATTTACTTACACCAAAAATTTTTGATATAATAGATAATCTAAAACCGTCGTGGAGAAACGAGCTAGAAATAACAGATGCTTTAGATATTCTTCTTCAAAAATCTAACTCAATTTCTTATCATACTATTACATCTTATTGGAAAGATACGGGTACTCCAGAAGATATTATCAATGCAAATGGAAGCATTCTTGAAAATATGACACCATATAATTTTGGAAAATGTGAAAAGGGTAGTAAAATTGAAGGAAATGTCATGATTGGAAAAAATACATTGATAAAAAAAGGTGCAAATATTGTTGGACCTGCAATCATAGGAAATGACACAGTAATTGGAGAAGATGCCTACATTGGACCAAATTCAAGCATAGGTAATAATTCAAAATTATCAAAGTGTAATATTGAAAATTCTATTGTAATGTCTGATTGTATAATTTCATGTAAATTAAAAATTAGAAAAAGTATAATTTCATCTAATGCAAACATTACAGAATCCGATGAGGAAGAGAAAATATTCCTTTTAGGAGAAGGTACAAAAATTAAGATATAATTATTTATATTAATTGATGAGAAAAAATATGCAAAATAGTCCTTTAATTAGTATCATTATTTTAAATTATAATGCGGGAAAATTATTACTAAATTGTGTTGAATCTGTATTCAAAACAAATTATAATAATTTTGAAGTAATTTTAGTAGATAACATATCTAGTGACAATAGTCAAAAAATATGTAAAGAAAAATTTGAAAAAGTTATTTTAATTGAAAATGAAAAAAACTTTGGGTATTGTGAGGGTAATAATATTGGAATTAGAAATGCAAATGGGGAATTCATCGTAATTTTAAATCCAGACACCATTGTAGAAAAAGATTGGCTAAATCATTTGATGAATGCTTACAATAAAAATGGAGATAGTTTGTATCAACCAAAAATACTTTCACTTTATGAAAAAAACATACTTCAGAGTACTGGCAACATGATTCAGTTATTTGGATTTGGATATGCCAAGGATAAAGGAGTTTTAGATAAACAAAAAATAGAAAAAATTACTGAAATAGGATATGCATCAGGAACCTGTTTATTTACTTCAAAAATAATGTTAGATAAAATAGGTCTACTTGATCCATTTATTTTTCTATACCATGATGATTTAGAATTGGGCTTGAGAGCAGCACAATTAGGTTTCAAATCATATTATGTTCCAGAATCAACTATTTATCATGCAGAAAGCTATTCACTCAAGTGGAGTTCAAAGAAATTTTTTTGGTTAGAAAGAAATAGAAAATATTGTCTATTGACACATCTTTCAAAATCAACATACCACAAGATGAGATTTTCTTTATTTTTAGTAGATATCATGGTTTGGTTATTTTATATTGCAAAAGGATTTCTTTTTGCAAAAATTAGAGCAGAGATGGATATTAAAAAAAATAAAAAACACATATTGAAAAGATACAATGAAATAGAAAAAAACAAAACAATTCCTGATATAGAAATACTCAAAACTTTTACTGATGAAATCTTTTTACCAAAAAATGTTTCAAATAAAATAATGAATAAATTTTTTAATTTAATATTATCAGCATTAAGTAAAAATGTAAAAAAGAAAATTTTACAAACAGATTAATTTGTAAAAGATAGAACAACAGCTAAAGCAAAATTTTGTTCATGACTAATTGAGACATTAAATTGAAAGTGGTTTTTAAATTTTCCATGTAGTTTAACATAAGGTTTTGAATTTTTATGATATGTTTCAATTTCTAAAAAGGTAATTTTTTTGTTAATAGATTTCTTTACTGCCTCTTTTACAGCAAATTTTCCAGCAAAGTGTTCAGATGGATTTTTAAATTTTGAACAATATTTTATTTCAGATGAAAGAAATATTTTCTTGTAAAAACTAGGTTTTGATGAAATAGGAATTTTTTCAAATCTAGAAATATTTACTAAATCTGTACCAATTTTTAGATGTTCGATCATTTTTTGATTAAATCTTAAAGGATTGTCTGTCCTCCATACACAACAATATTTTCACCTGTAATATTATTTGAATTCTCAGATAATAGAAAAAGAGCAGTATTTGCAACGTCTTGAGGAGTAATTTCCCTGCCTAGAGGAGTTTGATTTAAAGAAATTTCTTTAAATTTTGACGGAAGAACTTTGGTAAGATTAGTTTCAATAAAAGAAGGAGAAATACAATTAACAGTAATGTTGAACCTAGCCATCTCAATTGCTAAACATTTCGAAATTCCCAATAATGAGTATTTACTGACAACATAATCACTCATGTTGCTAGGAGGTTTTCCTAAAGTTGATGTAGATATTATGCTTACAATTTTTCCATATTTTTTAGCTTTCATTTTTGGTATTATTAGTTGTGAAATTTTTAGAAATGATTTAGTTTGTAATTGTATATGTTCTAAAAAATTTTCCCATTTAAGATCTAAAATATTTTTTAAACTAAATGGAATGCTTACGCAATGATGAAATAATCAATATCACTATTTTTTA
>JAESQZ010000149.1 GCA_016764955.1 Deltaproteobacteria bacterium
ACACGACACTTTCCGATCTAGTACGCAACACCACCCACCGCCATGAAGATATCTACAATTTGTTTTCTATCCAACATAACCCCACGGGATTCCAAATAAGCTTCCGTCTCACCTAGGGTAAATGGCATCAAATTAATTGGTGGTCTAGTCAATCGATTATGCAAACCTGATTTATTGGAGACGACTTTTTTAATCATCCACTCAGCTGCAGAACCACAAACGATCAAAATAACGTTATTGCACCGTGACATATATCTGTTCCAAAACAGATCAAACGCCTCCAAAAAACCAGATTTTTTCGAAGCCAACCAAGGCAGTTCATCAAAGAAAATAATCACTTTCCCAGAATTCCCAAGGGCTTCAATCTGATACCTAAGAGCGCTCAGCGCTTCATCCCAGTCTTTTGGGATATCGGCTCGTTTTCCTTGGTTAAATGCATCTGCAAACACAGTCGCAAAATTGCGCAATTGAGCAGATTTTGTGGCATCTTTCCTACCTGTTAGCTCGAAAAACAATCCCTTGTTTCTAAAGAATTCGCTAATTAAATACGTTTTTCCAACACGTCGTCTTCCATAAATTGCCACCAATTCTGAGGCATTGCTTTTCATAATCTCTGTTAGGATTTCAATCTCTTTTTTGCGACCAACCAACATAAACACCTCTTTCTGCTGAATATAGCAGATACTTGGCAGAATGTTATCAAAAAACACAGATTCTGCCCATTATCTCCAATGCTCGGCATAATCGTCCTCCTGTCCCCAGGTGACACCGCTTGCAACTTTGAGCTAGCTGATCCAGAATGAGGGCCATGTCCGAGATTCAAAAGGCTTTTGATTCAGGAAATTATGCTTTGGTTCGTAAGTTAGCCAAGCAGCGACCCTCGTCGGAAGCGCAGAAGTTGATGGCTCGCATTCAAACAGATTCAAAGATTATTTGGGCTGGTTTATTTGGCGTTATAGCCGTGCTGGCTATGGCACTTTGGACGCTAGGCTAGGAAATAAAATGCTCTGGGGATTATTTTCACAAAATGCTTTTCGTGCCCTTCAAGACCTCATGAAAGAGGTTTTGGTTGCGGTTGATGGCGTTAAACACTTATTCGAAGCACTTTCTGTTGGTGATCAAGAAAAAGTAGTCACAATTGCCAAAGAGATTAGCCAAACTGAGCATCGCTGTGATGAGATTAAGCAAAATCTTAGGGCTCAAATATCCAAAAGTGTTTTCTTGCCAGTAGATAAACGTGACTTGATACATGTTTTATCTCATATGGATAGCTTAGCCAATGTTTGTGAGGATCTCGGTGTGCTGCTCACACTTCGGCGGATGGAATTGCCAGTTTTCTTAAAAGATCCATTGGATGAGTTGTTACAGCGTTCGCTTGACACAGTTGGCAAAGCCAAAGAAGTGATTGCCGCTCTTGATAGGCTTTTGGAAACTGGATTTTCAGGTCATGATGCGGTTGAGATTCTAAAAAAGATTGATGAAATAGACCATCTTGAGCATTTGGCAGATAAGGCAGGACCAATTTGGTAAAACGCTTTTTCAGCATGAGGATGACTTAAAGCCAGCCGCCTTGCTGATGTGGAACAAAATCTCAAACAAAATAGGTGATTTGGCTAACAGCGCTGAGCGGATGACCGCTCATATCAGGCTGATGCTCTCCCAGAATTAATCTCATGGACGCAAATTTCATTGTACTTGGAGTCGCTTTACTGGTCGGGTTTTATATGGCGTGGTCTATTGGCGCGAGCGACGTCGCCAATGTCATGGGGACCAGTGTTGGTAGTCACGCTGTAACGATAAAGCAGGCGATACTTATCGCGGCAGTTTTTGAGTTCGTAGGTGCTTTTTGGATTGGTGGTCATGTAACCAATACGATTAAGCAGGGCATCATTAACCCGCTTTCTTTTGCGGGCGACCCGATGCTCTTTGCCTGGGGAATGACTGCAGCGCTTTTTTCAACCGGTATTTGGCTGCAGTTTGCAGCGAGTAGAGGACTGCCGGTTTCAACGACTCATAGTGTTATAGGCTCACTGATCGGTTTTGGTCTTGTCGGCAGGGGAGTGGATGCTGTTCAGTGGGATGCTCTCGGTAAGATATTTTTAAGCTGGACCATCGCGCCATTTTTAGGCGGTATTATCGCTTGGTTTTTGTTTTTCTGCATTTGTAAGTATATGCTGGATTCAGAAAAACCACTGGAGACAACCCAGCGCTTAGCGCCAGTCATGCTTTTTGGTGTGATTTTGGTTTTAGTTGCTTTGTTTTTACCTAAGTCCTATTGGTGGTTAGCTGTTGTAGCTGCTTCGCTAAGTGCCTTTGTTTTTGCTAAAGCTATCGCAAAAGTATTAGACCGAGCTGATAATCGAGATGATGCTTTAAAGCGTGTTGAGCGTGTGTTTGGCTGGCTTCAAGTGATTACAGCTTGTTTTATGGCGCTGGCACACGGGAGTAACGACGTTTCCAACGCTATTGGCCCGGTAGCCGCTGTGATTAGCATCGTGCACCACCAACATATTGTGCTGAGCTCACAGGTGCCAATGTGGCTCTTGGCTATGGGCGGCGCTGGAATTGTTTTGGGTTTAGCAACCTATGGGCGCCGCGTGATTGAGACTATTGGTAGTGGCATTACGGAGATTACGCCAACCAGAGGCTTTGCAGCTGAGTTTGGGGCGTCGTTTACGATCTTAGTAGGCAGCCATATGGGTTTGCCCTTATCAACCACACAAGTACTGGTGGGGGCTGTGATTGGCGTTGGTTTCGCGCGTGGCATCGCTGGGCTTAATCTTAGCGTGATTAAAAAAATCTTGAGCTCTTGGGTGATTACGATTCCTGCTACTTGCTTACTGTCATCTTGTTTGAGCGCGATTGTAAAGGTATTTATTTAATTATGTACTTTGAGAAGCAACTTGCGCTACGTAAAACTCATGTCAGTTCAAATTTTGAAATTTGGAGGTACGTCTCTCGACGGGCCCGAGAACATTGCGTATGTCGCGTCTTTAATTGAAAAAAATGAAAAACCCCTTGTTGTAGTGGTTTCTGCCATGAGTGGCATAACAGATTTACTCTTGGCCGGTAATGGTTCTGCAGAGTTCGAGAAGCGCTACCGCCAAGCAGCAGATGAGCTTGGCGGTAATAGTGATTTTAAGAATCTACTTCAAGACGTTATGAAGCCATTAACGGTTGCGAGTGGCGAGCGCGCTATGGCGCATTTAATGGCTGCACTTTTGGTCAAAAATGGCTTGAAAGCTGTTTACGTGGATGCGCCTGAAATTATTAAAGCGATTCAAGGTCTAAGTGGCTGGGTGCATGAGCCGCACGAAACTGATCGTTTGATAAAAGAGCGCATCAAGCCACTTTTAGATTCAGGGGCAGTTCCAATTATGCCAGGCTTTATAGCATCGGCCAAAAATGGCGAAGTGGTGACTTTGGGTAGAGGCGGATCTGATTATACGGCTGCAATCTTGGCTGCTGCTTTAGAAGCAGAATCTGTAACACTTTATAAAGAAGTGGATGGTTTTTTAACGGCTGATCCTAAGTATGTGTCAAACCCGCAATTGATTAAAGAGTTGCATTATCAAGAGGCTGCTGAGCTTTCTTATTATGGTGCTCGGATTTTACATTCGCGCTCGATCATCCCGATTGTGAAGCCAGGTATCCCGCTTTTAATTAAAAATACTTCTCATCCTAAAAAGCCTGGCACGAGAATCTCTGGTGATGCGTTTAAGCAAAATGGCCCTGTGAGAGCGCTGACAGCGATTACTGAGCAGGCACTTATTTCATTGGAAGGCTGCGGCATGGTGGGCGTGCCAGGCATCGCGATGCGAACTTTTAAAGCCATGAGTGAATCGAGTATTTCAGTGAGCTTGATTTCTCAGGCGTCGAGTGAAGCTTCTATTTGTTTTACGATTCCAGCTCGTGAAGCGTCGCGTGCCAAAGAAGCACTCGAGAAAGAGTTTGAGTTTGAGTTTAAAAACGAATTAATTGAGTCTTTAAATACCAATAACTCAGTTGCTGTGGTTGCCGCAGTTGGCATGGGCATGCGAGGCAGGCGTGGTTTATCAGCTCGGCTGTTTGGAGCATTTAAACATGCTGACGTGAATATTCGTGGCATTGCTCAAGGGTCATCTGAGCACAATACTTCTCTTGTAATTGACCAGGCTGATGTGCCTTTAGTAATTAGAACTTTGCATCATGAGTTTTTTGGGCAGCAGTCCCCACATGAAGTGCAGCTCGTGCTCAATGGCTTTGGTCAGATTGGCCAAACGCTGGTTCAGCAATTTATCTCTCAGGCAGACTACTTGAAAAACCAATTTGGTGCCCGTGTTCAAATTAAGGGTTTATGTGATTCAAAAAGTTGTGCTGTGTTTGAAAGCGAAGCATCGCAAGATGATCTCTCTAAGCTTATTGAACGTAAGCAGTCTGGTGAAGCTCTATCTGAGCAAACGGGCAGTTTTAATTGGGCGCAGTTGGCAGCGACTCATGGGATTTGTGTCGATGTGACAGCAGCAGAAACCCATGACGTTTTGATGGAAGCTTTGCAAAATGGCTTTGATGTTGCTTTGGCTAACAAAAAGCCATTAACAGGTTCTTATGCAAACTATCGAGCGCTTTTTGAAACAGCACGTAAAAATCACGCGCAGATTCGTTACGAGGCAACTGTAGGTGCAGGGCTTCCGATTATTGATACGATTGTAAAATTAAGACAAGCAGGGGATAGCCCAGTTCAGATTGAAGGCTGCTTTTCAGGTACGCTAAGCTATATCATGAGCGCAGTCGATACAGGAACACCTCTTTCAAAAGTCGTCGAGCAGGCGCGTAAACTTGGGCTAACAGAGCCCAACCCTAAGGATGATTTAAGTGGGATGGATGTGGCTCGAAAGGCTTTGATTTTAGCGCGCGAACTTGGCTGGGAGGCAGAGATGTCTGATGTTCAAGTCGAATCGCTGGCTGATCTAAGTGATGATGAATTAGCTCAAAGGGCATCAAAAGCTCATGAGTTGGGAAAACGTCTTCGATATGTGGCTTCTGTTGGGCAAGACCATAAAATTCGAGTGGGCTTGCAGGAAGTCGGGCCTGAGTCGCCTTTTTATCATTTGGTTGGCACCACCAATCAAGTCAGCATTCAAACGCCACGATACTCGCAAAGTCCCTTAATCGTAACTGGGCCAGGTGCAGGAGCTGGGGTAACTGCTGCGGGTGTATTAAATGACGTGATGGCGCTGGCAGTGAGGGCACGTGCATGAAAAGTGTTAAACTATTTGTTCCTGCAACAATAGGCAATGTTGGCCCGGGTTTTGATGTGCTTGGTCTGGCTTTCGAAGGTCTTGGCAATACTTATCGCTTATCGCTTTGCGAAGGAAAGAGCCGTGTTGATTCTGTCGAGGGCATAGATTTCGATCGCGTGCCTACGGACCCTAGGAAAAATTTAAGCTTGCTAGCAGCCGACTATGTGGCGAAGCATTATAGAAAATCTTATCACTTTGCACTTGAGATAGAAGAGGGGCTGCCAATTGGTGGTGGGCTTGGTTCTAGCGCAGCGGCGTGCTTAGCGGGTGCCTATGGGGCAATGTTATTGCTTGGCGAAGAAGTGTCAGAAAAGCTGCTTTTTAAAATTGGCCTAAAGCTGGAGGGCCATCTCGATAATATAGCGCCAGCTTATTGTGGTGGTTTAGCGATTGCGGTTGAAGGCAAGGCACTTAGAGTCTTAAGTGAGTTCTCACCATGGATTGCATTGGTGACACCAAAAGTACGTGTGCAAACTAAAAAAGCGCGCGCTTTGTTGCCAGAGAATTTGCCGCAAGCTGAGTGGACGCGCCAGATGGCTTTATCTTGTGCGCTGGTTTGCAGTTGGCAGCAAAATGATGCCGAGGGGATTCGACTAGCGTTGCAAGATCCCTATGCCGAGTCTAGACGCTCTAAGCTAATACCGGGCTTTGATCAAATTAAGCAAAGCGCACTTAATACCGGTGCATTAGGTTGTTCAATTAGTGGTGCAGGACCAACAATTTTTGCATTGTTTGAAAAACAACAAGATGCAGAGCAATTTGCAGGAAATCATCAAGGGCATGTGGGGCAAGTAGCCAAAGAGGGGATTCGGGTATGTTGAGTTATCAAATTTGTATCGAGTGCAATCAACGTTATGACTTGGATGATATTATTTATTACTGCGGCTGCAGTGGCCTTATCGAAGTTAAGCATGAACTGGATGCCAGCCTTCGCTGGCATGACAAAGTATCCTGTCATCCCGGGCTTGACCCGGGATCCAGCAAAAGCGGAGTGTGGCGTTTTCATCAAGCCGTCTTACCTATCGCCAAACCCGAACAAATCATCTCACACCCCGAGGGCCATACGCGTCTTTATCAAAGAGATATTTTATCCAAATGGGCAGGTGTCAACGAACTTTATCTTAAGCACGAAGGTGAAAACCCAACAGGCTCTTTTAAAGATCGCGGCATGACCGTCGCTGTAACTCAAGCTAATCGTTTAGGTCAAAAATCCCTGGCTTGTGCTTCAACAGGCAACACCAGCGCATCGCTTGCAGCCTATGGTGCTCAAGCAGGAATCAAAACGCTGGTGTTTCTACCCAAAGGCAAAGTAGCACCAAGCAAACTTGGGCAGGCTATTGCTTACGGGGCAGAGCTCAAAGAAATCGAAGGTGATTTCGATGCAGCCATGGCTCAAGTACTTGAGGCATCTAAAGAGCAGGGCTTATATTTAGTTAACTCGATTAATCCGTTTAGGATTGAAGGCCAAAAGACCATTATGTGGGAATTATTCGAGCAACTAGATTGGCAAGTTCCTGATTGGGTAATTGTTCCCGGAGGGAACTTAGGTAATACAAGTGCCTTCGGTAAAGCGATTGGGGAAGCTTTTGAAGCAGGCTGGATCAAATCAAAGCCGCGCATTGCTGTCATCCAAGCCGAGGGCGCAAATCCGTTTTATCAGAGCTTCAAACAAGGTTTTAAAGATCTTAAGCCTGTTAAAGCAAATACCCGCGCAACAGCGATTAACATTGGGCAGCCAGTAAACTACTCCAAAGCCAAGCGGATAATTAAAGCGCTAAATGGCTTGGTTGAAGAAGTGAGCGATGCCCAAATCAAAGAAGCCAAAGCACAAATTGATCAAAGCGGTATTGGCTGCGAGCCAGCCAGCGCAGCGACATTAGCTGGGCTTAAAAAGCTTGTTTTAGCAAAAGAGATAAAAGCCAAAGAGAGTGTTGCGTTGATACTAACAGGCAATATACTCAAAGATCCTGTGATGGATTAAACCCTCTCCTGCGTAGCGGGAGAGGGAGATTTTGATTTATCAAAATCGGGAGAGGGCATTCGTGATAGGCATTATCGGTGGTACCGGTTTATATGAACTCGAAGGATTTGTTGAAGAGCAAAGCCTCAATATAGAAACACCATATGGCCCACACTCAGGCTCCATCTCTATTGGGACGTTAAAACCCTCTCCCCTCGAGGGAGAGGGAGATTTTGCCTTGGCAAAATCGGGTGAGGGGGCGCTCGGGCAGAAGCTCATCTTTCTCCCCCGCCATAACAAACAACACGATCTTCTTCCCAGCGAAATTAACTATCGCGCCAATATATGGGCCCTCAAAAAACTAGGCGCTAAAGCGGTTATTAGTGTATCCAGCGTCGGCAGTTTATCAGAATCAATACAACCAGGTGACTTTGTAATCCCTGACCAATATTTTGATTGGACAAGAGGTAAGCGCGAATCAAGCTTTTTCGGAGATGGCCTATTGGCCCATGTATCAATGGCCGAGCCATCTTGCGATATATTAGCGCGAGGTGTTCAAGAAATTGCAGAGACACAAAACAGGGTGCTGCATAGGCCAGCAACGTGCGTAACAGTTGAAGGGCCCAGATATTCAACTAAAGTTGAAAGTGAGTATTTCAGAGCTCTAGGCGGCCATATTATTGGTATGACAGCAGCGCCTGAAGTCTTTTTAGCGCGAGAAGCGCAGTTGTGTCACATCACACTTGCGGCTGTGACTGATTATGATTGCTGGAAGTTGAAACCTAGTGAACATGTGTCCGCTTTGCAAGTGACAGAGCAAGCTCAAAGCAATCTAAAGCACGCAATTGAGCTGCTTCAGGTTTTTTTGAAGGATATGCCTGATTTATCAAGTTGCAGCTGCCGCAAGGCTCTAGAGGGTGCGATTATCACGCCAGATAGCCAAATTCTTGATAGCCAAAGGGTCTTATTGGAGTTGCTGAGGAAATAGCTAAAAAAAAATACCGTTTAATGGTTTTAGAATCACTGGTTTTGTTACCATCAAAAATGGAGGGAAAAATGAGATTATTTTCGATATTAGCTTTGTTTTTGATGGTGTCTTGTTCAAGTAGCGAGAAAGGCGCTATTGGCAGCAGTTGTAAAACCAATGCAGACTGTACAGGAGCTACCGACACCTGTCAGTCGGTAGGTGGTAAAATGCAGTGCGCGGCGCAGACTGCTTCTAACTGTAAGACGCCTGCAGTTTGTACAGATGGCTTTGAATGCGCTAGCGACCATAAATGTGAATGTGGAGAAAAAGCCCACTGCGCAATCAACGAGAGGTGCTTTGCTAACAAATGCGGCTTTAGGCGTGTGTTTGTAAGCTCTGTGGCTTTTAGACCTGGAGAGGTCGAACACAATCCTGCTCAGTCCAAAGACAGATTTGCTGGTATTAGAGGTGATGTTGGTGCAAATGCTGCTTGTCAACACTTAGGAAGCAAAGCTTTCCCAAATACAAAATGGGCAGCTTGGATAGCGGATAAATTCGTATCTGCCTATGGGAATATCTCTGGTAAACTTACAGATAATGGTACTGTAGATGTCCATTTGGTCAATGGAACAAAAGTTTCTGGGCCTATAAAAGACAAAGTAAACACAAAGCCGCAAGGTGATTTTACTTCGACTGTTGGCGCGGGGACGAAAACGCATGATACTGGCATTAATATTGATGAAAATGGGAAACCGACTGATTCACTTAATGTCTGGACAGGTACACAGGGAGATGCATTTACAAAAAGTACTCCAGAAGATTCTTGTGGCAATTGGGGTAGTGAAAGTGGAAATGGTGTGTATGGACTTGCTGCACTCCGAGATAGAAGTTGGACAGCAGTTTCTTCGCAGCCTTGCAGTGCTAGTTATCCTCTTTACTGTGTCGAACTGGATAAGTAGGATTGGTATCCAAATTCAATGCCAGCAATGCTGGTATTTGAATAATTGAGCCCCGGTGAGAGTCGGGGTTTTTGTTTGTTAGCAAAATAACATTGACATTACTTTACTCATGAGTATAGTAGTATTATGGTGAAAAAACTCAGGTATCTTTCAGGGCCTATCCAGGAAGATTTATTGAAAAAAATGGTTTTTATGGGTGGCCCAAGGCAGGTTGGTAAGACTACTTTGGCTTTAAGTCTTTTAAAACCACCCACTGAGAAGAATCCTGCTTATTTGAACTGGGATATTCTTGCACATCAAAAAGCTATTTTGAGGGGCGAGCTGCCGCTGTCAGAGCCCCTGATTGTATTAGACGAGCTGCACAAATATGCTCGCTGGAGGAATTTGCTTAAGGGCCTGTATGACGAGCATAAATCAACGAATCAGTTTTTAGTGACCGGATCTGCCCGGTTGGACTACTTCAGCAAAGGTGGGGATTCGTTGCTTGGGCGCTATCATTATTATCGGCTTCATCCCTTTTCGTTGCGTGAGCTTAATTCCAAACCTACTTTGAAAGATGCGGAGCACTTGCTTGCTTGGGGAGGTTTCCCTGAACCTTTGTTTTCTGGAAATTCAAAAACACTTAAGCGGTGGCAAAATGAACGGAACTACCGCATTGTTCATGAAGATTTGACTGGTCTTCAACTCGTTAAAGAACTCAGTTTGCTTGATTTATTGATGGACGCTTTGCCAAGCAAAGTTGGCTCTCCGCTTTCAGTAAAGAGTCTTGCTGAAGATTTACAAGTCAGTCATGCGACAATTGAGAGATGGCTTGTGTTATTTGAGAATTTTTATGTTTCTTTTAGAATTCCACCATTTGGTTCTCCGCGCATAAGAGCTGTAAAGAAAGAACAAAAACTTTATCTTTGGGAATGGAGCCAGATTGAAGATCCAGGTGCTCGCTTTGAAAATATGGTTGCTCTGCAGCTACTAAAGTTTTGTCATTATCAATTAGACACATTGGGTGAGCGATACGAACTTAGATATCTAAGGGATACTGATAAGCGGGAGATCGATTTTGTGGTTCTTCACAATAAAAAACCTGTGATGGCAGTTGAGTGTAAGTTTGGAGGCGGAAGTTTGTCACCTCATATTAAGTATTTCAAAGAAAGAGTCTCAATCCCAAGGTTGTATCAGGTTCATATGAAGGAGAAAGATTTTGGACACGAATCTACTGGTAGGGTACTTCCATTTTGGAAATTTTGCCAGTTAGAGAAAATGCCATAAAACCTTCTGTGATCAATACCCTTGACGACTGAGTAGCATCAAGCCAAAACGCTTCTAGCCGTGCTTTTTGTTCATCTTGTTACAGCTATTGTTTCAGACGTCTTGTTAATGTTGACCGCATTGACGTCGATTTTGTATTTGCTGCAAGAGCATGCGCTCAAAGCCTCGAAGCAAGTTATCGCTTTGCCGTCGATTCAAAGCATTGATTTGTTCGGGCTGCGCTTATTAGTTACTGCTTTTATTTTAATGACTATTGGTATTGGTGCTGGATCTTGGATGGCCTATGAGCAGTGGGGCATTTACTGGTATTTGGATCCAAGGCAGCTGTGGTCTATGGCTAATTGGGCACTTTTTGCTTTCGTATTGCTGGCTCGTTTTTGGGTGGGCTGGCGTGGACGGCGAGCAGTGATGACCACTTTGGTTGGTGTGACACTCGTATTGGTTGGATTTTTTGTGATGCATTACTTAAGCTGGAGTCAGCATGTCTGATTCTAACTTGATTTGCCTTGGTGTGAACCATGTGCAGGCACCTGTTGAGCTTAGAGAACGGGTTGCATTTACAAAGCAGAAGCTACCGGATGCGCTTAGGCAAGCTGTTGAACCAGATGTCATTCATGAAGCGGCGATTTTGAGCACTTGTAACCGAATTGAGATTTATGCAAAAGGTTGCCAGGAAAAAGGTCCTGAGGTTTTAGAGTCTTTCTTGCATCGCTTTCATGAAATTCCAAATCGCTTATTGAGTCCGCATTTGTATTGCTTAAAGGGCTACGATGTTTTGAAGCAGCTCATGCGAGTAACTTCGTCGCTTGACTCGTTGGTGTTAGGTGAGCCGCAAATTTTAGGCCAGGTGAAAGAGGCTTATACGCAGGCTAGAGAATATGGTGCAATGGGCCCTGGGCTGACTCGTGTTTTTTCACAAGCTTTTTTGACCGCAAAACGCGTTCGGACTGAAACTGATTTGGGCAAGAACGCCGTGACAGTGGCTTATGCGGCTGTCGAGTTAGCACAGAAGGTCTTTGGTGACTTAAGAGGTTTGCGAGGGGCTCTTTTAGGTGCTGGTGAGATGGGTAAATTAGCTGCGCAGCATTTTGAGAATAAAGGCGCACTTGTTGAAATAGCTGGCCGGTCGAGTGATTTGGTTGCCATGCTCGCGAAAGTAGACTGGCTGGTTGCTTCAACGAGTGCTGAGCACTTTTTGATTGAGCCAGAAATGCTGAAAACGGCTATGCGACTTCGTCGTTATAGGCCGTTATTTTTAATTGATATTGCGGTTCCTCGTAATATAGATCCAAGAATTGCATCGATAGATAATGTTTATTTGTATAATATTGATGATTTGTCCCAGGTTGTAGCAGTTAATTTATCGGAGCGTCAAGAAGCAGCTAAACAAGCTGAAAAGATTATTATCGAAGAGATAGATTCTTTTTCGAAATCTATTTTGAGTCGTAAAACAGCGCCTATTATTCAGAATTTGCAAAGCCAGAGTTTGCTCGTGTCGCAGCAAGAAGTTAATAAAATTAAGGCGTCTTTGAAACTAAATGCTGAGCAGGAAAGCCAGCTGGAAGAATTTGCTAGGCAGCTGACTGCGAAGCTTTTTCACGAGGCTGTGAAGGCAGTTAAAGAAGCCGCTGATTGTCATCCCGACCTTAAGCTGTCATCCCGGGCTTGACCCGGGATCCAGTCAATTTCCAAAGCGGCTTTATTGTTTTTGCTGGTTCCCGGGTCAAGCCCGGGATGACAGCTTA
>JAESQZ010000150.1 GCA_016764955.1 Deltaproteobacteria bacterium
AAGCACAAGAACGCGGGTCAGGTACAATCATTACTAATAGAATTGAGTTGAGAATAAACAATGGTCACAGCAATCTATCCCGGCACTTTTGATCCGATTACAAACGGTCATGCAGATATTGCTGAACGTGCGGCGTGCATGTTTGAAAAAGTTATCGTTGCAGTTGTCGATAGTTCTTCTAAAAAGACCTTGTTTAATATTAATGAGCGCGTTGTACTTGCGAGTAATGTTTTGTCTGAAATTAAAAATATTGAGGTGATCTCTTTCAATTCTCTGGTTACTGACCTTGCTCGGGATAAGAATGCGAAAGTTATTGTTCGGGGTATTCGGGCAGTATCCGATTTTGATTACGAATTTCAAATGGCGGGTATGAATCGGCAGTTAATATCTGATATCGAAACGGTGTTTTTAACACCGGCAGAAAACCTGAGCTTTATTACCTCTAGTCTGGTTCGAGAGATTTCATCATTCAGTGGCGATGTTGGTCAATTTGTTCATGCCTCTGTTTCAATTGCACTAAAAGAAAAACACCAAAAATAAAATAGTATCAAAAGTTTATGAAAACACTATTTTCGCTGGTCTTCGTTTTAACGTTCTGTTCTTCTCTCGTTTTTGCTGAACCAATCTATCAGGCTGCTGTTGCTACGGCACATCCTCTGGCGACAAAAGCCGGCATCAAGGTTTTAGAACAAGGAGGCAACGCCTTTGATGCGGCGGCGGCTATCACCGCCTCGTTGGCGGTTGTGGAGCCTTATAGTTCGGGTCTCGGTGGCGGTGCATTCTGGTTGATCCATCGCGCATCAGATAATAAACAAACAATGATCGATGGCCGCGAAAAAGCGCCGATGCGGAGTCATCAAGATATGTATCTGGATGAGGCTGGTAACGTTATAAAAGGCTTGTCTATCAATGGTCCAATGGCGGCGGGAATTCCGGGTGTGCCAGCCGGTATTGAACATCTTGTTAAGCATTATGGCCGTTTGTCTTTAAAGGAAGTGTTAGCGCCGGCGATTGAACAAGCGAAAAAAGGTTTTGTAGTTACAGGTCGTTATCAGAAACTGGTTGTTTATAGAAGTAAGGTTGTAAAAAGATATCCTGCAGCCGCGGCGCTTTTTCTTAAAGATAATGAAGTGCCTGAAAAAGGGCATGTCATCGTTCAAAATGATTTAGCAAATACCTTAAGCCTGATCGCCGACAATGGCAGCAATGAATTTTATAAAGGTTCGTTGGCAAGGAAAATGGTTAACAGTGTTAAAAAGACTGGCGGCATTTGGGAGATGGAAGATCTGGCTAGTTATCGGATCGTTGAGCGTGAGCCGATAGTCATAAATTATAATGGCATAAAAGTAACGTCTGCTACGTTACCCTCTTCTGGCGGTATCGTTCTGGGGCAGGCATTAAATATTCTTGAGCAGTTTAATTTAAAAAAAGTTGATTCGATAACACGTAAACATATTGTTGTTGAAGCTATGCGCCGGGCTTATCGAGATCGCGCCGCTTACCTTGGTGACACAGATTTCATTGATGTTCCTATTGATCGTTTATTAAATAAAAATTATGCCCAGGGTATGGCACTAAGCATTAATGTTAATCGTGCGACGCCTAGTACGGAATTAAGCGATATTGCTACGCTTGAACAGACAGGCAATGATTCAACGCATTTTTCTGTTATTGATGCTGAGGGTAATCGTGTTTCAGCAACATTAAGCATCAACCTGCCCTTTGGCTCAGGCTTTGTTGCTGAGGGAACAGGGGTAATATTGAATAATGAAATGGATGACTTCTCTATCAAGCCATTAACAGCAAATGCTTATGGTCTGGTTGGTGATTATGCTAATGCGATAGCTCCCGGTAAACGGCCTTTGTCCAGCATGACGCCCACCTTTCTTGAAACAGACGATAGCATCGGCATACTCGGCACTCCCGGTGGCAGTCGTATTATTAGTATGGTGTTGCTCGGCGTACTGGATTTTGCTGATGGTAAATTACCACGGTCCTGGGTCAGTTTGCCGCGTTATCATCATCAATACTTACCTGATCAAATACAGTATGAACAAGGCGGCTTATCAAATTTTGAACAAGAAGAATTAAAAAAGAAAGGGCATGAACTAAACGAAAAAAATAGACGCTACGGTAACATGCAGGCGATCATGATCTGGAAGAGAAGGAACATAACCTTCGCCGCCAGCGATCCACGTGGCGAAGGCAGCTCAAGAGTCCTATATGTTCCTAAGCAAAAATAAGAGGAAACATTGCCAGCTAAGTCAGTCATCTCCAGGAAAATTATGATCACGGGTATATATTACGGACGAAGACAGAAAGTGTACTCAAGCTGAACTTACGTTCGGGCTAAATTAAAATAATTCATTTTGATCTTTTACGCCTTTACTACCTTCCTCCGGGTTGAGTATTCAAATTGATCGAAGGTCTTCGTTATTTGCTCTATGGCCCAATCGATCTGCTGTCTGGTAATGATGAGCGGCGGTGCAAAACGGATAACCGTCTCATGCGTCTCTTTACTAAGGATTCCGTTTTCAGCCAGGGCCAGGCAAAAGTCGCGAGCAGAAACCTGAGCCGTGTCGATTTCTAACCCCGTTAATAAACCTTTGCCACGCACGGAAATGATCAGAGGGCTATCGATCCGTTGCAATTCTTGCAATAGATATTCTCCCATTTCTGCCGCGTGAGGGATCAGTCCATCTTCTACCAGAACATTGAGTGCTTCCATACCGACGGCTGCGGCGAGTGGACTGCCACCAAAGGTACTGCCGTGATCACCTGGTTTGAAGACTTCCATGACATCCTTGCGTGCCAGAAACATGGACACGGGTAACAGGCCGCCACCTAATGCCTTGCCTAACATCAAGCCATCGGGTTGCACGTTCTCATGTTGGCTCGCGAGCAGCATACCCGTGCGTCCAAGTCCGGTTTGTATTTCGTCACAGAAGAGCAAGACATTATTACTACGACATATCTCGGCACAATTTTCCAGATAGCCTTTCGGCGGGACGAGGATGCCGCCTTCACCCTGGATGGGCTCTACTAAAAAGGCGGCGGTATTCGGTGTTATTGTCTGTAGCAGTGCCTGTGAATTGGCATAGGGGATACGAACAAAGCCTGGTGGAAAGGGGCCATAGCCATCTCGATATTGATCTTCTGATGAGAAGGCAATGATAGAAATCGTGCGGCCATGAAAATTGCCATCACAGACAATAATCTCGGCTTTATTTTCTTCGACGCCTTTTATGGTATAAGCCCATTTACGTGCTGCTTTCAGTGCTGTCTCTACGGCTTCGGCGCCGGTATTCATGGGCAAGCCCATATCCATGCCGGTTAATTTGCAGGTATGTGCCACAAAGCGTCCTAGTTGATCGGTGTAAAAAGCACGTGAGACTACGCCCAGTTTTTCTGCCTGTGTTTGCAAGGCTTTAAGAATGCGAGGATTACTATGACCAAAACTGACGGCCGAATAGGCGCTCATCATGTCCATATATCGTTTGTCTTGATCATCCCAGACATAAACTCCTTTGCCATGTGTCAATACGACGGGAAGAGGCGAATAATTATGCGCACAGTATTGTTGTTCCTGTTCGATAAAGTGATTCATAATCATGGAGACGGTGACATAGGATATCTATTTACAGATGAATAATTGGCAACCGTTGCGACGAGTAAATCGCAAATGGTATTTACCGTTTGTTCCTCAATATCCAGACTCGGATTAAATTCGGCTATTTCATAACCAAGTAGATTCTGGCCGGTGTTTAGCTTTGCAATGGCGCTGATTAATTGTGTTGCTCGAATACCATCTGCGGCGGGCGTTCCTACCGCTGGTGCATCGTCGGTGTGAATGGCATCAACATCGATGCTGATACCAAAACCTGCCGTGCCCGATGAGGCGATGTTTACAGCTTCAAACAGTGCCGCCTCTAGTCCATACCGATGTATCTCTTCCATCAGTATGATGCGCACACCCAACTTTTTCAGCAGTTCGATTTCATCCTGTTCATAACTGCGTACACCAACGAGGCATAAGTGTTGAGGTAATAACTTGGCTTCGGGTCGAAGTAGATCGGTTAAATCCGGCGCGCCATAACCCAGTAAGCTGGCAACGGGCATGCCGTGTATACAATGACTTGGACTGGTTTCAGGGGTATGTGCGTCCAGATGAGCATCGATCCAGACTAGTCCAAGTGGCCCTCTATCGGCTATTGCCATTGCGGCACCGGTCCAGGTGCCGATGGCACAGGCATGATCCCCTCCGATAACAGTAAAACGTTCTCCGTTATCAATGGTTTCTTTGACCCGTTCGGCTAGCGCCAGACAGAAGCGGCTGATTGTGCTTACGACGTTTTCAGGTCGAGATCGATTAGCACGTATAAGTTCATCCCAAATCGCCTGAACATGTGCATTTGACATTAATAATTCAGGCTGGTGTTGACGAAGGATATCAGGCCCTTGTGCACAACCGGAGAGGCTGGAACCGAGACCCAACGCGGCACCGATGAGACTAACAACCGGAGGAGATTGTTCCGTTAAGGGACAGTCATAGGTGTAGTACATCTCATGTCTCTCGTCCATTTCAACTCCTCGACCAAATCCGATTCAGTTTCAATTGAGTTTATTGAGACTCGCTTAAATTATAGTCGGTTTGTGCGCAATAATGGTTTCAACGTAGTCACCGTTTTAAAACATTTGGCACGAGTTATGCCCAAAGAAATGCCGGTAAACTTAATCGTGTTGCTGCTATTACCTCGCTATGCTTGAACCGGAAACCGCGCATTCAAACGCGTCCAGCGGTAGTTTCCAGCTTGAACGATTCCAGGGACAGGTCGCTTACTTATGGTCGTTGATGACAAAGCATTATAATTTATGAATACGCATCCCTTTCGATTTTTCATTCAGCCTATAAGAGGCACATTATGATCTGGTTTAAAGATTACACGATTAAAGA
>JAESQZ010000014.1 GCA_016764955.1 Deltaproteobacteria bacterium
TATGGTCATTCTGTCTTTGGCCATGATTTCTGCTGTGGTTGTTGATTTAATGGTTGATCAAACTTCAAGTTACAAGATTGCGCTTCGTCATCGCGATGCCTTAAAAGCCGAAGCCCTTGCTCAAAGTGGGCTTAGGCTCGGTGAAATGTTTTTGGTTGTCCAATCTGGGATTCAGCCTTTCTTTACGAACTTTGCTGAGATGGGCGTACCACTGCCGCAAACGACTGTTTGGGATATGCTGCCAGTTGATAGCAACTTATTTCAAGGGCTTTCATCAGGGGACTTGCCCACAACTTTTGGGATAGACGTCAGCGAGGCTTTAGATAAGCGCAAAGAGGAAGAAAAAGAAAAGCGAGATAAGATCTTGCAAGAAAAAGAAGAAAAGACACGCGCTGTTAAGGGAACTTTTTTGCCGCCAGATGGTGGCTTTGGTGCTTTCGAAGGTACTTTTACGGTTAAAATTACCGATGAGGAAAGCAAAATATCTTTTCGTAGATGGACAGAATTACAGCCTGCAGAGCGCAATCGAACACGAAAACTTCTAGAATCGCTGATGCTTTCTAATAAATATAACTACTTATTTAAAGAGTTTACACGCGCTGACATGATCGCCAATATTTATGATTACTTGGATGCTGATGAAATTCGCATTGATCCGAATGCCATTGGGGATAATTGGGGGCAGCCCTTTGGAGGTTCTGAATCTGAACTCTACCTAGGTGAAAAGGGTGTTAAGCCTAAAAATGCTTATTTTGATAGCCTAGAAGAGCTTTATTTGGTTCCAGGTTTTACAAATCGTCACTATCAGCTATTTGCACCCTCTCTGACGATATATGGCCAGGACAAAATTAATATTTTGTCTGCTAAAGAACCGGTTATTGAGGCATTGGTGCGCTTTTGTGCTAAGAATCAGCAAGATCCGCTGATATTTGACCAAAAATGGGTGGAAAAAGTGGCAGAGAACTGGACGAAATATAAACAAACAGGAGGCGGACCTGTGAGCGTTAAAGGTTTTATTGGCTTTTTGCAAAAGATCCCCTTGCCCGTTGATGCAAAGGGATGCGAGGATGCTTTGGGAGTAGAGTCCAAAAACTTTACTTTGAAGAGTCAGGCTACCATTGGTGATGTGACTCGAAGCTTTACGTTAGTGACCCGGGTGAGTCGAGGTGAGCCCGAGCGCTATTATTTTAGAGGTCAGTGAGGATGGCAAAGCGTTTAATAGGACTGGATATCGGGAGCAAAACCATCAAGGTGTTGCACCTGGAAAATTCCGAGGTGCTTAAGACCCATGAAGTCCCGTACTCAGAAGAAGCGCTCGGGTCGTTGGCCCAGGAAGGCTTTTTAAAGGGAGATTTTTTAGTCACGGGTCTGTCAGGTGTAGATGCACAGGTTCGTTCTTTGGATGTGCCTTTTTCGAGTGCTAAGAAAATAGAGGCCATTTTGGGAGGTTTGCTTGATGCTCAGCTGCCTCTTGAGATTGAAGAGCTAATTCTTTCTTGGTGTTTACAGACAGAAAAAAGCGATGAGCAGCAGCAGATCATGGCAGCATTTGCCAAAAAGAGCTCAGTTAAAGCCTTTTTGGATAGCCTCAAAACTTATGGTGCTAATCCCAATATTTTAACCCTTAAGTCAGCTGCCTTGTATGAGCTTTTGAAATATCAGCTAAGAGAGCCCAAGACAGCAATGATGGTTGACATTGGTGCGTCTAGCACAAGTATGTGCGTTGGGAACAACCAGCGTTTATTGATGGCGCGGTCTATTTTGAAGTCAGACTTAAATTCGGTCATGCACGAATTGCGTCAGACGATGATTTCTTTTGGAAAACCAATTGAGCAAATTTATTTGGTCGGTGGCGGTGCGTTGACGCCTGGTGTTGAAGAGACATTTGGGAGCGTTTTAGGGATTCCAACTCAGGTGTTAAGGCCTTTTTCGCTATCACCGACGATGGCTTTAGCGGTTAGCTATGCACTTTTAGGGCAAGCGCGCCAAGAGAAGAAAAATCACTTTAATTTGCGTCGTGGTGAGTTTGCTTTTAAGTCCGAAATGAAACTGGTGACTGGCCACTCAAGAACGCTTTCAATCTGGGCTGCCATTGTGTTGCTATTAATGGTGGTTAACTATGGGACTCGGCGCTATTTCTTGGGCTCTCGTATTGATCAGTTAGTTGAACATGAACAGGCCCTTTGTAAAGAGATTATGGGCCAAGAGAAGGCTCCAAAATCTAAGAAAAAGATTAGCTGCTTGGGAACGATTAAGAAAGCCATTGCTCAAGATAAGCAAGACCAGATTCCTAAGATGAGTGCAGCTGACTACTATTTGGAAGTCTCCAAAGACTTAGGACGTGACCTATCTATTAAAGTGACCGACTTGGATATTGGCAATAATGGGGTTCGTATTGGGGGTGACGTTGTTGACTTTGAACAAGTAGATGCCGTTGTGGCAGCTTTTTCTAAGAGCCGGTGTTTTAAAAACATAGAAAAAGGGCCGGCGCGGCAGTCTAAACTAGGTGTTTCTTTTCAGGTTTCCATGGATATTGATTGCGGGGTGTCTCAATGAATCAGATTCGCCAATTCATAGAGAATTTAATCGATCGCTTTCAAAACTTAAGTGATCAGGACAAGAAAAAAGTCTTAGGTGGCCTTGGTGGTGGTACAGGCTTGCTGGTGCTTTTGATCATTTGGGGCGCTTTTAGCTCCATTAATTTCAGACACCGTGAAATCAAGAGGCTAGAGCAAGAACTCAAGCAGGTTGATAAACTCTCTACTCAGTATCATCAAATTCAAGCAGAAAAGACAGTTCGAGAGCGGCAGGTTCGTACGAACCCCGTGGCGCTTTTTTCTTTGATTCAAAATGTAGCAGGTCGTCTTGAACTTCAAGTGAGCGACTTGAATGAACGCAAAGAGCCTTTGGATAACACGGACTGGGTGAAGGTTAGCGTGCAAGTTTCTTTAAAAAAGTTGTCGATTGATCGTCTAAATGCTTTTTTGGAGAATATTGAGGCTGGCTCAGAAGCAGGGCTTGTTAAAGTAACACGCTTAGAGATCAAAACACGTTTTGATGACCCTCAGCTTTTGGATGCGCAGATGATAATTTCAACTTGGAAGGTCAGCTAACGTGAAAAAGTTATTATATAGTGGCTTTTTTGGAATTGTTTTTCTCTTCTCTCTCTATCTAACTTTCCCAGTAGATACACTCAGGCCTTTGATTGAAACCCAAATGACCCAAGCGATTCAAGGAAGTTACCAAGGGGCGCCTTTGCGTATACAACCATCCGTTCGCATTGGTGAGATTTCTTTATGGCGCTTGTCAGGCGTGACGATGACAGACCTGGATATCCAAATGGGCAGCGAAACCCTAGAGCCTGGGCCTAGTTTAAATCTAAAAGAGCTCGGTATGCGGCTTGGGATCTTCAGCACGCTTTTTGGAAACCCAAAAATAGAATTTAGTACGCAGATTCATGATGGCCGTGCTCGTGGCTATGCGGTTTTAAGCGAGAAGGGTGGTCTTAGCAGTCTATGGCTAGATCTGGATAAAATAGACTTGAATAAGCTTCGAGGCCCAGTTCCAGATGCTGACTTAAAATTGTCTGGTATTATTAGCCTCGACTTAGATCTCGATTTAGGCAAGAACCCTGCCAAAGATGGCTCAGGTGATCTAGAAATTGATTTCAAGAACTTATCAGTAGGTCCAGGGCCATTGCCAATCCCCGGTGGATTCGGCGGTGCGTTTACCATTCCGCTTATCAAGCTTGGGCAATTCTCGGGTACAGCAGGGTTTAAAAATGGCAAAGCGCATATTAAAAATCTAAAACTAACTGGCGGCGATGTCGAAGCACAAATCGATGCAACTCTTGAGCTCAAAGACAATATTTTGTTTAGTCCGCTCAAAGGCTCAGGTTGGTTTAGGCTAAAGCCAGCATTTAAAGATGCAAATCCGAATATTGCCATGCTGCTAGATTTTAATCCTGACCTAAAAGCCGCCGAAGAAGCCGACGGCACGGTACACTTTACGCTCTTTGGAAGCCTAATGGCCCCTACACCCAAGTGGGGCAAGAGTTAGGCCTGCTTGTCATCCCGGGCTTGAGCCGGGATCCAGCAAAAGCGTAGAAATCTATACTCCAAGAGCCTGTCTTAAATTGACTGAAACCCTGGCTTTATTTATTATACAAAAAGGAGGATTTTTATATGGAACCAGTTAAAAAACCTGATGCGCCGCCTACAGCTAAACCACCGGCAACAGCTCCTGAGCAAGAGGAAGCGCCAAAGGCTGCGACAGATCAGTTTGTGAAAGGCGCTGCTAAAGTGCCTGGTGGGGGGCAGGCAAAGACACCGGCTAAGCCAGGAGGAAAAAAAATTTTTGGATTTACATTAGATCTTCCTCCACGTCAATTTGAAACCATGAAAGCAGTAAGTTTAGCTCCTGTAGTTGAAGGAGCTGAAGCGGGTGGTGGTGCAGCGGCAAGTGCTCTAGCAACAGAAGCGTTGCCGGGTATTGTCAGCCAGGTGGCTGATACCAACGTATATGTTGGTAGTTTGAACGACGCTGCTAACATTGATGCTCTAAAAGCCAGCGAATTTACGCACGTGTTAAATTTAGCGCGTGAATCGGATGGTAGTGTTGCTCGGAATCCCAATGATTTAAAAGCAGCAGGAATTCAAGAGCGCAGAATCCGTTTGAGAGATAATATGGATGCTGAAGAAGATTTTAAAGCTTATTTGCCGCATGCGTTAGAGTTTATTGACAATGCCAGGCAAGGAGGAGGCAATGTTTTGATTCATTGCCAGAAAGGCGTTTCACGTTCAGTTTCTGTGGCCATTGCTGATAGAATGCGACAGCTTGCCGAAAAATTCGGAAAGGATTCTGCCATGCTGGCAAAACACCTCCTAATTTTTATCACCAAGCACTTGCAGAAGTTCAAAGTGCACGCAGCAAAGTCGGTGTGGAAGCAATGCCGAATTTAGGGTTTACGCAAGCTTTAGAGGACTTCAATAGAACACTCGGTGGTAGAAACTAAAAACTAATTTCTTCCAGTGTTTTACCCTTAGTTTCAGGCACTTTTTTGATGACGAACAATATACCTGCTAAACATAAAATTGCGTAAAGCCAGAAAGTGTAACTAGGCCCAATAGCATGCAGTAAGCTTGGAAAAGTTCCTGAAACTAA
>JAESQZ010000015.1 GCA_016764955.1 Deltaproteobacteria bacterium
GCTTCTATGAAGCTGAGAAACCACCACACGCTCAGTACCATTGATAACAAAGGTACCAAAGTCAGTCATCAGCGGAACTTCACCAAAGTAGACTTCTTGCTCTTTGACATCCCGGATAGATTGGGTTTGAGAATTTTCATCTTTATCCCAAATAACCAAGCGAACTATCACGCGGATAGGAGCAGCGTAGGTCATCCCTCTGGAGCGACACTCATCCACATCGTATTTTGGCTTATCTAAGTGATAACCCACAAATTCGAGCGATGCTGTCTCATTGTAGTCTTTAATTGGAAAAACAGATTGGAATACAGCTTGCAAACCGGTATTTTCGCGCGCAGCCCAAGGGGTATCAGCTTGCAAGAACTTTTCATAGCTGTTGCGCTGAATATCGATGAGGCTCGGTATCTGGAGCTTCGTCTTGATCTTAGCGAAATTTTTACGGGTTGCGAAGTTTTCTTGAATTTCATTCAGCATAGGCTGGGGACACTCCGCTTGTTTTGAAACACATAGGCCAAAAAAACCAGACAAGAACCCAGAACTCCAAGTTAGGGGGGGCAAAGCTTGAAGCCCTGGGTTCTTGTTTAGTCTTAAGCGGTCTAAAATCTTGGGAATAATCTGTCAAGCCGGTATTTTAAGAAATTTCGATCAAAATCCCCTAATAGGCACTAAAACCCCTTTTTCGACTCTAACTAGCGCTATCGGCTCATCTTCTAAATGGGCCAGGGCAACCGTACTGTCATGCTGGCGCAGGCCAGCATCTAGACCCTGGCCTCCGCCAGGGTGACAAATAGGCCTCTGCCCTTTTTTAAGTGCCTCAGATTGCTCCATATTAATAGATACAAGCGGGACCCCCCTAATAGCCCCTACCCCAGTTAGTAATTTACCCGTAACTTCAACTACTTGGTAAGGGCCAGAAGCTGTTCGGCGCAGTTCGGTTAAGTGGGCCGGAACGCCTAGCTTGGCGCCCAAGTCGCGGGCGATAGCCCGGATATAGGTGCCTTTGGAGACTTTGAGGCGGATGTTGACGGAGACCTCACCCTCATCCTGTGTCATCCCGGGCTCGCGTGCCCTATAGGGTATGACCCGGGATCCAGTGCTGGACCCCGGCTCAAGGCCGGGGTGACAAAAATCCAGCTCATGAACTATAATCGGCCGCGGCTCATGCTCAACCACCTCCCCTCGCCTGGCTTTTTTGTAAGCCCGTTCTCCATTAATAGAGATCGCAGAATACTGCGGCGGCACCTGCAACTGATCGCCCAAAAAAGATTTCAAAGCTTCTTGAATAACCTCTTGAGTAATATGACTGGCATCTGCACGAGCAATCTCTTTGCCATCGCAATCATCTGTATCAGTTCCGATTCCTAGGCAAATTTGAGCTTCGTAGGTCTTATCTTGCGCAGTCAAATAATTAGAAAGCCGTGTATATCTACCAAGTAAAATTACCAACAAACCAGTCGCAAACGGGTCTAAAGTACCTGTGTGCCCAACTGAGCGGGTCTTACACTCGCGCCTCACCCGAGCTACTACATCAAACGAAGTAAGCCCTTTGGGTTTATCTACTAATAAGATGCCTTCTGTAATTTCACTTGTCAAAGTCTAGACCTGGTGCCATATACGCTATCAAAGAGCAATATATGTTCGATGCCCCCATTCAAAATGCAATAGATCAATTCGCCAAACTTCCTGGCATTGGTGAAAGAACAGCCCTAAGACTCGTATTGCATCTGATCGCCAAAGATAAAAGCCTTGCATCTTCGCTTTCTGGGGCACTTGGCGAGCTTCAAGAACAAGTGCGTGAGTGCACTCAATGCCATATGCTCACCACAGAGCAGGCCTTATGTGCAATTTGCCGTTCTCACTCAAGAGACAGCCACTCGCTTTGCGTGGTAGCCCAAGTGCAAGATCTAATAGCCCTTGAGTCAACTCATGAGTTTAAGGGCTTTTATCATGTCCTACATGGCGTATTAGCCCCTATGGATGGAGTCGGGCCCAACGAACTTAGAGTCTCTAGCTTGCTAGAACGTCTGCAGCAGGGCTCGATCGAAGAAGTTATCCTAGCAACCCCTCCTACAGTAGAAGGCGAAGCAACTGCTTTGTACTTAGCTCAAGAGCTGCAGCCACTTGGCCCTAAAGTCACGCGTATTGCCTCAGGTGTTCCCGTTGGCGGGGATTTGCAATTCTCAGATCGCCTAACACTTTCACGCGCAGTTCAGCTTAGGCGATTATTTTAGACTCCCTAATTTGAATTCATCAGGCTCCTAATATTAGCCTTACTGGGTGATACTCATACGATATTTTTTGCTCTTCACCCTAGTGTTCACCAATAGCCTTTGGAGCCAAGACCCTTTAGCCATCCCATCTAACAAAGACCTCAAAAAGAGTCACGTCGCATATCTGAAGAAACAAATCAAAGAACTTCAAAGAAAGATTGAGACTCAGGAAGCAACTCTCAAGCTCCTTAAAGAAAATTTATCTGGCACACTCGATAGCGATGCTAAGCTTATTATCTCATCAACAAACAAGCTGAAGAAAAAATATAAGCTTAGCAGCATACGCTACTTTTTAGGTGACACTGAAATATTCACTACCAATAAAGATAAAAACGGCTCCCCCATCTTCGACACTTTTGTTAAAGAAGGTAAATATAAGCTCAGAATCGATCAGCGCTACTCACCCAACAACACAGTTTTTACTTATATCAATGATGAACGCTACCAAGTTTCAGTCACAGTACCAATTGAGCTTAAGCCTGGACAAAACACACATTTAAGTCTTACCGCTACACTAAGTCGAAACAAAAAAGCACCTGTAAATCTCAAGTACTCTGTTAGCAATAAAGCTCATTCAACATCACCCAGCTCCAAAATTCCAAGCTCTGTGGAAACACATCTAGCCAGCAAGAAGTCCTCATGAAAAGGCACGCTTTTTATCTGGCTTTCACCCTACAAGCTGTCATGCCAGCAAAGGCTAACATGCATGACATCGAGAAGCACTTAAACAAAATCCAAAAAGAGATTCAAGCTCTCCATAAGCCAGTCGCAAAAACGCACATTGGCGGTCGCTTAGCACAAGCAAACGTGCATTTCTCGAAACATCATTATGGAAAAGTCTTAAGCGTTATAGAGCCTGTACTCACACAAGCTCAGACTCTCAACCGAAACAAACAAAACAAGCTATTCGCATTGGCAGCTCATAGTTATTTTGAACTTGGCAACTACGTTCAAGCTGACCAATATTTTAAAAAACTACCAGACCAAACGAGCCTCTATCGACGTGTTCAAATCGCTAATCATTTTGGCAATTTTAAAACACTTCAAAGTGTTTATTCTAAGATAAAAAATCCACCTGATTTTGTGCGCTATATCTATGGCCGACAGCTCTTTTTGCAAAACAAATTCAAAAAAGCAAAACGTGAGCTCTCTAAGCTTAAAGAATCACCTAAATACAAAGAACGTGCAAGCTACATCTTGGCAACCATATTCTTAAAAGAAGGAGGCCCACATAAAGCTCAAGATCTATTTGAAAGCACATCTAAAAGCTCAAGTCCTGAACTCGCCAAACTATCCAAGCTTGCTACTGCCCGGGTTGCCTACATGCAAGATAAGCCCGAACAAGCCATCGCTATTTACCAAGAATTAGATCAGCCCGAAGAACTTGCTCAAGCACACTTACTTGCTGGAGATCTTCAAGAAGATACTAAAGAAGCAAAGCGTTTCTACAAGAAAGCTCGAAAGATTTCTTCAAATTGGATTTCAGAGCAGCCTGAAGTGCAGGAACTCAAAAACCTTCACCAAAAAATCAATGTTCTGAAATCTAGAATACTCAAACTAGAAGTAGCCTATAATCGCTTTGAAATTCGAAACCTAGAGGCACTTGGTTTTAAACCTTCAAAAATAATAAATCTTGCTAAAAGTCTCCAAGAAATCCAAAGGAAACTCTCAGAAGCCACCTCATCAAAAATGCATTCAGTTACTCAGATTAATCTGGGAAAACTGGAGCACTTGCAAGAAAAAATCTTCCTTTTTACCCGCAAACTTTCTCTGATAGGACATAATTATCCAGAGCGTATGCGGGTTGAATTCATAGAAGCTCAAACCCGGCTAAATGGCCTTCAGATTGCCCTCCATGCACTCGAAGCAACAGCCAGCTCGAAGGCTGAAGGTGAAGTTTGATGAAGTTTTTATCTATTTTAGTATTGATTGCAAGCGCGAGCTCATCCCATGCATCAACCGATATTAAATCTCTTTTAGAGACCCATCAATCTCTCACCAAAAAAACAAAACAGCTAGAACAAAAAATTAATCAACTTCAAGAATTTAAAAGACAACAGAAACTCGAGAGCAAGGCCCACTACCAGAATAAAGCTTTACAAACCCTACAAGGAGAAGCTTTTAAAGAGCAAAGCGCTGAAATAAAAGCTCTTGAAAACCTAGTTAGTCAAAAAACCCCCAAAGATCAGCGTGAAATGGCTCTGTTGGCACTCGCTGAACTTTACTTTGACACTGATTTAAGCAAAAGCATCGCTTCATCAAAGCGTCTCATCAAAAAATACCCTCAATCAAACTATCTGGACTCCGCATACTATTTACTAGCAATGGCCGAGCTCTATAGAGAGCGACCAAAGCTTGCACGTAAAAGCTTTAACTATCTACTAACCCACTTCCCTGCCAGCATGTACCGAGACGAAAGCCTATTTAGAGTTGCTGAGCTTTACTTTGAAGTACGTCGATATAATTTGGCCGCCAAGCACTTCGAAAAACTACTTAAGAGCACTTCAAATCCTTTTTACAATAAAGCACTCTACAAATATGCCTGGACAGCTTATCTTCAAAAAAAGCACCAAAAATCAATTCAGCAATTCACCAAACTTTTAGAAACTAACTCAGGCGAAAAAAACCTGTTGCGCAACGAAGCTATACGTTATCTCGCTCTATCGTTTTTGGATGCCTCAAATCAATCAACACAAAAGCTTAA
>JAESQZ010000151.1 GCA_016764955.1 Deltaproteobacteria bacterium
TCATCCCGGGCACCGACCCGGGATCCAGAAATGTGGCACAGGGACTGGACCCCGGCTCAAGGCCGGGGTGACAAAGCCCGTCATCAAGTTGGCGGGAATTGCTGCTTAGTTGTGCATCCCATCTAACTGGTATAACTCCCTGAGTATGGCTACCAATTTTCACGCCTTTGGTTTAAATGCGACGTATGTTGAAATCTTAAAAGCCCAGTGGCAAGCAGATCCGAATAGTGTCCCCGAAGAATGGCAGGATTATTTTTCAGATAATCAAGACCAAAATGCTGAAAAACAAGATTATTCTAAGACAGCTGAGATCCAATCTAAACCAATACAGGAAACAACGGCAACTGAAACGCCTTTGATTGGTATAGCTGCTAAGATAGTTGAAAACATGGAGCTAAGTCTGACGGTTCCAACGGCGACTTCGTCAAAAGATATGCCGGTTAAAGTTCTTGAAGAGAATCGTGAGATTATTAATGAATATCTTTTAGGAGAAGCCTATCACAAGTGTTCGTTTACGCACTTGATTGCCTACGCGATTATTCAAGCCCTCAAAAAAAGCCCAGCTTTGAATAATGGTTTCATGCGTAGAGACGGAAAACTTTTTAAGATAAGCAGGCCAGATATTAATCTTGGGCTTGCGATTGATCTGCCAGCGAGAGATGGCGGCCGGATGCTCGTGGTGCCTAACTTGAAATCTTGCCAGGACATGGACTTTTGGACATTTTTTCAAGGCTATAACGAGCTGATTAATAAAGCCCGTAAAAACAAGCTTATGCCTGCTGATTTCGAAGGAACTACTGTTACGCTTACAAACCCAGGTGGGATTGGCACAATATCGTCAAATCCAAGGCTTATGGTTGGGCAGGGGGCTATTTTTGCAACTGGCCATATTGGTTACCCGGTTCAATATGAAGCCACATCGCCTGAAATACTAAGAAATCTTGGCATTGGTAAAGTCATGACGGTGACCTCCACCTATGATCACCGGGTGATACAGGGTGCTGAGTCAGGTCGATTTCTAGCGCACTTGCATGATTTATTGATTGGTGCTGAGGGCTTTTATGATCAAGTCTTTCAAGCTTTACGTATTCCGCATCATCCCTATCGACTTAAAGCAGATCAAGCAATTGTATTAGGGCAAAACGCTGATGTTATGCAGACTGAGCGTGCGATGCGGGTAAGCCAGCTCATACACTCCTATCGAGTACGGGGCTACTTGCTTGCGCACACGGATCCCTTGCATCTAACCCCTCGTCAGCACCCTGAGCTAGCGCTTGAAAACTATGGACTCACAATTTGGGACTTAGAGCGCGAATTTGATACCCTAGGCGTGCTCCCCCAAAAGTCTGCTCCACTTCGAGCTATTATGAAGCAGCTGCGTAACTCCTACTGTCGGCAAATGGGTGTTGACTACATGCACATGAACGATGTTGCGCAAAAAGCTTCACTGCAAAAACGAATCGAACATGAGCAAGAGCCGTTTAAGCTAATCGATAAAAAGCAGATCTTAGATAAGCTTGTCCAAGCAGAGAGCTTTGAGCATTTTTTGCATAAGCGATTCTTAGGACACAAGCGTTTTAGTATTGAGGGCGCTGAAGTTCTAATCCCCATGCTGCAGTCTTTACTAGATCAGTTTGCCAATTCTGGCGCCAAGCAGGCCATTATTGGTATGGCACATCGAGGCAGGCTTAATGTCTTAGCAAATGTTGTTGGTAAGCCTTATATGGCTATATTTGCTGAATTTGATGACATTGATCCCAAAAGCTTTCAAGGCTCTGGTGATGTCAAATATCATTTAGGTGCAAGTGGCCGAGTTAAGCTTTCTAAACACTCAATTGAACTGGAACTTGCCTGTAATCCCTCGCATTTAGAAGCTGTATCGCCAATGGTTCAAGGTGAGGTTCGGGCTAAGCAGGATTTGCTTAAAGATAATAACTCAGAACAAGTTGTCCCAATTTTGATTCACGGTGACGCCGCATTTGCAACACAAGGTGTTGTTTATGAGACTCTACAGATGTCAGGCCTTAAGGGTTATCAAACAGGCGGTACGGTTCATATTATAATCAATAACCGGATTGGTTATACGACTTCGCCTGAAGATGCTCGGACTTCTCCACATTGCTCAGATATTGCACGGGTTATTTTTGCGCCAGTTTTTCGTGTTAATGGTGATGACCCTGAAGCCTGTTTAAGAGCTGTTAAGCTAGCTTGTGAATATCGAACGCTTTTTAAGCGTGATGTGATTATTGAGTTGGTTTGCTATCGTCGGCATGGGCATAACGAGGGAGATGAGCCTAGCTTCACGCATCCAATCTTGTATTCAGCAATTCAAAAGCATCCGTCTGTTGCAACTCTTTATGGCGAACTTCTAATTCGCAGAGGCGATATTAGCAACGAGGATTTGGAGTCTATCCGGGAGAAACATCATGCTGTATTTGAAGCAGCTTTAGATGCAGTTCGAGAAAAAGGTCAGGGAGCTCTTGAAGATTTCGAGCCAGCTCATGAGAGTACCCAGTCAGAAACGCCAAGTGTTTCCAAAGAAAAAATTCAAGAACTGACACTTAAGATGCTTGAAGAGCCAGAAGGTCTTGAGATTCACCCTCGCCTGCGAACTCAGGTGCTTGATAAACGCAAAGCCATGATTTTTGAGGGCCAGCATGGAATCGATTTTGGTATGGCTGAGAACCTCGCTTATGCGAGCTTGCTAGACGAAGGCGTTTTTGTTCGAGTAAGTGGCCAGGATTCTGGCAGAGGGACTTTTGCGCATCGACATGCCGTTTTATATGATTACAAGTCTGGCGAATCCTATGTGCCTCTCGAAAAATTGGGTAAGTTCCAGATTTTTGACTCGCCTTTAAGCGAAGAGGCTGTACTAGGTTTTGAATATGGTTATTCACTTCAAAATCCAGATGCTCTCGTCATTTGGGAAGCGCAGTTTGGTGATTTTTGTAATGCGGCTCAAGTTCAGATTGATCAATTTATTGCCTCTTCAGAAAGCAAATGGGGCAAAACATGTCGCCTAACGCTGTTATTACCACATGGCTACGACGGTCAGGGCCCTGAACACAGCTCAGCGCGTTTAGAGAGATTCTTGCAGTTATCTGCTCAAGAAAACTGGCGCATTGTGAACTGCTCAACGCCAGCACAGTTCTTTCACTTGTTACGCCGACAAGCCCGTGATTTGCGTAAGCCTCTTGTGGTGATGACTCACAAGAGCTTATTAAGAGCGGCAGATGCGGCATCAAAGCTTGAAGATTTAACAAGTGGCCAATTTGAAGCTGTCATGCCAGATCCTCGTGAACCCGTCTCCGGCAGAACAGAACGACTTGTTTTGTGTTCAGGTAAAATCTACTGGGATTTAGATCGTTATCGTCAAAAAGAAAAACTGGGCTCAAATGTCAGCATTTGGCGTGTTGAGCAGCTCTACCCATTAAATATGCCTGAGTTGCCAGAGGTCAAAGAGATCGTTTGGGTTCAAGAGGAGCCTGAGAACGCAGGGGCTTACTTATTTATGAAAGCTGAGTTTGAAAGGCGAGGGCGCGCGCTCAAATATATTGGGCGTTCGCCAAGCTCGAGTCCTGCAACAGGTTCTCTTAAAACTCATCAACGGCAGCAACAGGAGATTTTAGAAGCGGCGTTTAGTCTTCGCTAAAGTTGGAACTCCATATCATAAATGGGACGCAACGAATCAATCCAGATTGAACTATAATCTCTTCTGATTCATCGAGTGTTACGATAGTTGCCTGCTTTACTTGAAGTATCTGCATGGCTTCTTCTAAGGCTCTTAGTTCACGCTTTTTAGTGTCTGGATCTTTTATGGATAAACAAGCTTGGGTCAATTCGATGGTCCCATTATCTTTTTGGATTAGGAAATCAACCTCATATCCTGAGGGCATATCAAAATAAAAAATTGGTTGTCCTTGTTTTCTCAAGTGTACAAATACAGCCGTTTCCAGTCGTGCTGCATGCTCCATCGAGTCTTTCAGAGTATAAGCTGTCGTTAGACCGGGGTCCACCGGGTAGATTTTTTTAGGTTTTAATCCGGACTTTCGAGCTGAAAGTTCAAATGCTGGGACACTAAATACGCAGTATGAATCTTCGATATATCCCAGGTATTCGTAAAGGGAATTTTTGCCAATAGACAGCCCCATAGAACGAAAGGTATTGTAGATTTTATTGATACTGAGCGAAGAAGCTGCATTTTGAAGACAATGCAGAATAAAGCGTTTCAAGACAGGCAAATTGCTGATTTCATAGCGCTCTGCAATATCGCGGTAAATAACAGTATCGACATAATCTTGCAGTAATTCACGATGAAATTCTTTTGCTATGCTTTGAATTTCCGGGAAACCGCCTTGGTGAAGATATTTCTGTAAATGATTAGTGAGAGCTGATTTTACTTTTGAAGAAGGATGCTTGGGGGAACGGACTTTATTAAATTCTAAATATTCTGAGAAACTTAGCGGGAAAATCTCTCGGGTAATGCAGCGCCCTCGAAGTTCAGTAGCAATTTCACGGCTGAGCAATTTGGCAGAAGATCCTGTGAGGTACAGTTTCATCGTTTCTGTATCCAATAAACGGCGAATAAACTTGTTCAAGCAGGCGCATCATGAATTTCATCTAAGAAGAAATGAAGATCTGGGTCATGAATTAGCTCCGGGTAGAGTTCAAAGTAAGCATCTAGCAATAGCTGCCAATCTTTTGCCTCCAAGTTCGCCAAACGATCATCTGAAAAATCAATATAAAGCATTTTCTTTAAAGGGGTTCCCTGGTTGATTAAATCATGCATGGTTTGATACAAAATCCACGTTTTCCCAGATCGTCTCATGCCAATGAAGACAATGGCCTTCCGGATAGAGGCAGGAAAAACAGGGAGTTTTATTTGTCGCTTCACGGGGCGCGGAAGTGTGCGTGCATGAAAATCAATAATTAGCTGTTTAAATACATCTTTCACTGACAGGGTTTCCTTTTCATAGAGAAATATAGCACATATTCTTTCTTTTCACAAAGGAAATAGACTGTGAAGGCAGCTTTCAAGCTAGACTAAAACGCAGTTTCTGCATATCTTCGTGGCGCTCTTGATCAAGGCTATGGACGTAACGTCGCGTAGTTTGGTCATTTTCATGTCTGTGGTTCGCTTTGATATGTTTAAAACGAACGCCGGCTTGGTCTTGCATGGTCGCTGGGTGGTGCCTAATCCAGTGAGGCGAAAGCTTTTCAAGTTTGCTTAAGCCCGTATCAAAGGCCAGCTCTTTAATGAGCGTACTCATCTGCCGGGCGCTCAGTGATTTGGGAGATCGCCATGAGGGAACTAACGGATATCGTTCGTCTGGCAATGGCAGTTCCGAGAGACGCAAGAATCTTCGAAAGCGCTTGAGCTCAAAAAGCAAATCTTCGTTCACGGGAATCTTCGCACTTTTACTGCCTTTGCCCGTGACATAGAACCACCAATTACCGTGAATTTGTTTAAAATCACCAAAAGTATGCGTAGCGACTTCCTGAACCCGAAGGCCTAACAAAAACAAAGTAGCGATCAAAAATCGTAGTCGGGCTTTATCTAAATTCTCTGGCCTATCTAGTAAAGCTGTCAGCAGCGCATCCCACTCTTCAGGTGTGAGCATACGCTCTGTTGGCATTAACTCGCTAAATTGGCGCTTTCTACGACGCATAAGTGACAGCGGGTTGAAATCTAAATAAGACGCTTGAACCAAATAGCTCAATAGCGAATCTAGTATGGCCATGGCAGTATTAATAGCTGAGTCGCTTAATGGACCTACAAAAGGTTTCCATTCAAAGTGTTTGCCTTTAGGCCCACACCACAGGCTCTTGGGCTGAGGGTTTTTTAGAAAATTAGTATAATCTTCAAAGTCCTGGCGATTAAGCGACGAAAGCGGTTTGCGCTTTTGAATCAGGCTCCACAGTAATAATCGCTGAGACTCTTTTTGATAAGCCCTGTGAGTTGTAGGTTTGTGTGCATACTCAGCTAACCAGGCGTTGATAGCTTCCCGGTCGTTGCTGGCTTCAATTTGACAAGTTCGGGTCGTGCAACGATTGCTGCCTTGGGAGCCGTCTAATTTAGCTGGAGTTTGGTATACCGCGAGCTTGGTCATTTACCCTGACCTTAGCAGAAGGCTAGGATTTGGGCGAGCCGCCTGCTGTTGGTGCTTATCATTTCGAAAGTGCACCCCCACCAGCAGGAGGTTGTTTACGAGTTCTATAATCACGAAAAACGTTTTGAATCTTTGTGGCCGCTTCATTTTCACGTCTTTTATCGTTTTGGTCTAAAACAGCTCGAATAGTTTTTGAGTCTAGATCAGGGTTATGTTTTTTAAGATAGGCATACTCCAAAGCCCGTCTGATATTAAGAATACCTTTGCCCCAGTATTCAGGCTCATATCGACGCACGATTACGTTTGATACATTTGGTGGCACGGGAGCATTTGGGCCAATAATATGAATAGGTACTTCTTTAGGTCTATGAACCCAAAAATCTTGTTCAGCGGATTCTACAAGACATTCATTGAGATCCTCTGCTTTACTATCTGGTCCAAGTATTTGGTGAACTAGCGCTGCCGCCCCCGTTACCACGGGTGCTGACATAGAGGTTCCTGAGAATTCCTGGGTTTTTGTATCACTTACATCTGAAAGCACTTTTGAACCTAAAGTCCATAAGAAATGGTTATAGATATGAGGATTTTTTCCAGGGCGATTAGAGTAGGAGGCGCGCACATTGCCAGCATCGAGAGCACCACTAAGAATGAGCTGAGCTCGTTTACTCTCTGGAAGATTGTCATAGAAAGCTTGATCTGCCATTCGGTTTGGTAGGTCAGCAACTGGATAATCTAGTGATAGACCTTTGTTGCCAGCGGTTTTGACGATCAGGGCTTGGGTCTTCAATAATTCAGATAAGAAGGGAACTAAACTAATAGCAGGCGAACTGCCCAGTGAGACATTAATGATTTTTGAATCTCTTGGAATGCTGGGATGAGGGGTTCCGGCTATCTTGTCAGCTAAGATTTTATAGGCTCCAAACATAGAACTATTATGTAGAGGCCGTTTCGATAGGCTGCTGTTAGGGGCAATTTGTTTACAAATTCCCGATACATGAAACTCATGGAAATCATCTGCCATTTCATCACAAACTAAGATAGGAGAGCCTTCTCCCGTGATTCCCTTTGTGTGAGCAAACTGAAGTGCACCTGAAAATTGTGCAACTGATGAGTTGCGCTTGAAGAGTGAAGTAATTTCATCAAGAGTTTCTCTTCCAAACAAAACTGAAAGAGCACTTTGTATATTCTCACTCCCCATCAGCGAATTTCTTTCTTCATCGATTTTGCGAACAATTTCAGAGCGGATTACACTTAGAAAGGAACTAAGTTGCTCGAAGTTAGGTTTGTGTTCAAAATTTGTTGGAAATCGATTGGCTTGAAAAGCTTTATAGTTCTCGATAAGCTCTCGTAATGTATTTGTGCTGAGGTAATTCTGAAAAGCGTCAGTGGGCTGGTATTTAGAAGTAGATTTTTCTTCCTTATTCCAAGCATCAAGCCGGCTTAGACATCTATCCAGAGTTGCCTGAGGAGGGGCATCTGAGCGCATGGGATCAGGAGTGTTCTCAGACAGAGGAGAACCTCCCAATTCCTCATTAACTTTGTTTTTTTTCTTTCGAAGCTCATATTTGTCTATCTGAGCAGTCTCAATTAGATCGAGTATTTCATGGTTACTTTGCCGGGCGTGATGTAAGGAATCACCGGAAAGATAGCTCCAAACGGAAAAGGGGAGTTTCTTTTCCTGCTCGGTAAATATGCGATGCAGATGCTCTAACTGTTCGAAGCTTTTAGCTTTGAGTTGTTCTCTGGCTTTATCCCAGTCGCCAATGATGTCAGGGAGCTGAGCGCGCAGGCCTTTATCCGAGAGCTTTTTAAAATGCTTTTCGAGGTCTTCTGGATCTGTAAGCAGTGAAATAGGCGAGGGGACAGATTGCTCCTTATGGGGAATCCCTGTATCGGCTTTTGGAAAGCCTTTGCCTACTTCAAGAGAAGGTTCAGCTTCGAGAAGATGCTCTGGCTCAGGACCTCCACCCCTGGGTCCAAATATACGTTCGAATAAATTTGGCATTTTAATACACCCTTTTCATAGCAATTTTCAGGCTATTACTCTTTCGAGACACTCAGTCTGCTGCTTTAACTTTAGCAGGTTTCTTTTTCGAGGAGGGGCGCCTTTTTAAAATATTGCGCATCACTTTTTCAAGTCTCGCAAAATCAGCTTTCCAGGCAGGTTCTTGAGAATTGGCAGTTTTCAGCAGCTTTTCTAGTCTAGCGAACTCTTGCTCATAGTTAGGCTGCCTTGCTGTTTGTTCTGCAATAAGCTTATGCAGCTTGGTAAACTCGCTTTTTAAGCTAGCCTCTTTTTGGGCCTCTGCTTTTTCTTTTAATTTCGCCAGTTGTTTTTTAAGCGCTTTATTTTCGGACTCAAAAATCTTGGCTTCTGTTTTAGACTCGTTGACTTGCTCACTGAGCGCATGGCCCTGATCGTGCAGCTTGTCTTCTAGCTTGCTTATTTGCTTGCTGTAGTTTTTTTTAAGCTCAGATAAGAGTGTTTGGCTGTTTTCTAGGCGCAAATTAAGCTCTCGGGCTTCAGTTTGTTTATCGGCCAGCTCTACTTCTAGATCTTCATGCTTGGCTTGGAGAATTTGATGTTCTTGTTTTAAATTCTCGAGTTTTTGAAGCTCGGTTTCTAGGCTTAAGACTAATTCTTGGTTTTGACCTGTAAGCTCTTCGACTTTGCTCTCTGAGTCAGATTGGATGCTTGTGATTTTTTCTTGGGTTTCTTGCTGGATTTGCTCATAGACTAGACTCACCGCTCGGCTGATGGGATCTGCCTGTTGCTCAGCGTCTGCGATGGTTTTCTCAGAAATACCCCGGCTTTCTTTCCAGGTTTTTCGGTATTTGTAGATTTCGTTTGGGCTGCCTTTTTTGTACCCCAGTTTTAAGAGGTGCTCTCGAATCTGATCGCCTTTTAGGGCTTCCAGGGTGGCGTTTAAGGCCCATAAATCATCACAAGCTTGCCAAACTTCGTGTTCTCTTCTTGTTCTCGCTGCGTCCATACGGTGTTTGTATCACGACGTTGGTTTTAAAATCAAATCATACTATGTCGTAGTATGAAATAGTATGATTAAAAAACTACGAAATGCGCTGATAACGCATATTATCAGCGAAACATATGTGGGGTGAACAGAATCTAAAACATGCCGATACAGTTAGGTATGGGTAGTCCTGTACAAA
>JAESQZ010000152.1 GCA_016764955.1 Deltaproteobacteria bacterium
CTCATTGCGTGCTGGATGTCAGACTAAAATAATGTGCGAGTAAATGTCCAATTACAAACTGAGGGCGAAAAACCAAATCAGAAATCCCCCCTGACCTCCCTTTTTCAAAGGGGGGAACAAATTCGGCGACTTTATCGACAGTCTCTCAAGGGGAGAGGGAGAGACTAGTCAATCGCTCGATCGCATCTTCAATTTGTTCCATAGTCGCATCTGGGCATAGAGAAAATCGCACTGTACAACGAGCTTCCTGAGGGGTTAGCCCCAATGATATGAGACTCAAGCTTGGCTCTGGTGCGAGCGCGCTACAAGCAGATCCAAATCCAACACATAAGCCAGCAGAATCGATCATGATTCGTAAGGCATCTCCATCAATTCCAGTTAGGGTGATCGCGCTCGTGTTAGGGAGGCGATCACCTGACTCAGGAACGCGACGTGCGAAAGACCAAGTATTTAGTAAAGCTTCTTCAAGTTTATCTCTTAGTAGAGCTAAAGCAATATTTTGCTCTCGCATGGCATCGATTTCGCTGGCCGCAACTCCAAAAGCATGAATCAGTATTAAAGCTTCCGTGCCAGGTCTAAGCCCGCCTTCTTGACTGCCGCCAGTCCAAGCTGGCTTAAGTCGCTTCGCATTGCCTCTTAAAAGCACAGCTCCTGATCCTGGAAAGCCCCCCATTTTATGGGCAGAGGAGACCATGGCATCAACACGTGCCGGCAAAGGGGGGAGTCTGCCAAAACTTTGGCAGATGTCAGCCACCAAGATACTATTTGGGTTGGCCAGATTTATAATCTCATCCCAGTCTGTAATAAGGCCTGTTTCGTTATGTGCAGCCGTAGCGCAAATGAGATCGGCTTCAGCAGGTGAGTCGACTTTAATAAGTTCGCCAGCTTCAAAAGCCGCTTTCAGAGGTTTAGCAGAAGAAGGATGCTCTAAAGAAGTTGTGTAAGTCTTTAGTTTTCCAAGGGATTTGGCGGCATCGACTATCCAGCGGTTGCCTTCACTGGCTCCAGAGGTAAAAAAGATATCTTTGTCTATTCCTCCCATTGCTTTGGCTACACGCATTCTTGCTAAGTCCAGCCGTTCACGCTGTTTGCGCCCTAAACTGTGAGAAGAAGAAGGGTTTCCTTCCCAGCTGGTACTTTCGATGAGAGCCTTTTGGGCAGATTTGGTTGGGGGAAGAGAGGCATTTGCATCCAAGTTCAGAATGTGCATAATCGCCAATTAATGAGCAAACGCCAAAAAATCAAATTGCTGGCCTGTTCTTTTTGCAAAAAATCGCAAAGAGAGGTCAAAAAACTGATTGCTGGACCATCAGTCTACATTTGTAATGAGTGTGTGGTCTTGTGCGATGGCATTGTGCATGAAGATGCAAAACCCACTCGGATCGATAAAATTCCTCTGCCACCTCCAAAAGATATTAAGACGTTTTTAGATAGTTATGTGATTGGCCAAGAAGAGGCTAAGCAGGTTTTGTCTGTTGCTGTTTATAATCACTACAAGCGCGTTAATCATCAGCTTGATCCAAGATCTGCTGAAGTTGAGCTTGAGAAAAGCAATGTCTTGCTCTTGGGGCCTACGGGTACGGGTAAGACTCTTTTAGCGCAGACCTTGGCGCGTTTATTAAAAGTGCCCTTTTGCGTGGCTGATGCAACTACTTTAACTGAAGCGGGCTATGTTGGCGAAGATGTTGAAAATATCTTATTGCACTTATTATCTGCAGCTGATGGCGATGTTAAAGAGGCGCAGCAGGGAATCGTCTATATTGATGAGATCGATAAAATTGCCAGGCAAAGTGAAGGTCGCATGGCTTCTCGGGATGTTTCCGGTGAGGGTGTACAACAAGCTTTATTAAAGCTGATTGAAGGTAGTGTTGTGACACTTTCTTCCAAGGGAGCGAAGCGCTTTGGGCAGACAGATGGCTCTGTTCAAATTGACACCAAAAATATTCTATTTGTTTGTGGTGGCGCATTCGCGGGCTTAGAGTCGATTATTCGTAAGAGGCTTGGTTGTCAGCGAATTGGTTTTGAAGCAAAACCTACGCAGAAAACTGAAGAAGTATTGCAAGAGGTTGAGACGGGAGATTTAAGTCACTTTGGTTTAATCCCAGAACTTATAGGTCGATTGCCAGTCGTGAGCTCGTTGCATGAGGTCAGAGAGTCTGATTTGTTGGCGATTTTACAGCAACCCAAAAATGCCTTGGTAAAGCAGTATAAAAAACTTTTCGCCATGGAAGGCGTTGAACTTGATTTTACCGAAGGTGCGCTGAAAACAGTAGCTAAGCGAGCGCTCGCTCGAAAAACAGGGGCCAGGGGCCTTAGAGCAGTCTTAGAAGATGCCATGTTGGACATCATGTATCAGGTTCCATTTTTAGATGGCATTCAAGCTTGTACTATTACTGAAGCAGTCGTCGAAAAAGGCGAGGAGCCAGTACTTGAATTTGCTTCAGATAGAGCTGAGCTGCGTGTAGCCAGCTAAAATTGGAATAAGCTCTTTGGCAGGAGTTGGCTTACAAAAGTAGTAACCCTGGCCAAAATCAATCCCAATCCTTTTTGCGGCCTCAAATTCAGCTTTTGTTTCTATGTTTTCAAGAACAGTTGGGATTTTAAGCTGGTGTGCAATCTCTGTGGTGGCTTCTAAAAGAACTTGCTTGGTTTTGTCAGATTCTAAATTTCGACAGAAAACACCAGCAATTTTTAAGTAATTAGGCTTAATGTCGTATAGCCACTGTAGATTTGCAAAGCCAGTTCCAAAGTCGTCTAATGCGATTTCAAAACCGAGACTTCTTAAGTAGTCTAGATTTTCCAAGAAAACTTTAAGATTAAGAATACTTTGCTGCTCGGTTAATTCGAATACCAGGTTTTGAGGCTTAATTTGAGCTTCTTGACTTAAGTCGAGAAGTTTTTGGACAAAATGTGGATGAGTAACTGAGCGAGGCCGTAAATTAACGAAGAGCTTTTGAAGGCCAGATATAGCTCTTGCCTCATGAAATGCGGCACGTAAGCAAAAGAGATCAGTTTCTAGCAGATATTCTTTACGAGCAGCGTAGGCAAAGAGAGTTTGAGCATTCCATAAAGGAAGATGACTTGGAGGTCTTGCCAAACTTTCAAGACCAAGAAATTCCTTAGGGTTTTTGAGTTTTATGATTGGCTGCAATAAGGCATCTGCTTTGTTTTTAGCTAAGAAATCCTCGAGTCGCTCAAAATGCTGCACTGGACTTCCTTGTGTTGGATGAAGTTGAGTTTCAAGTTCCAGCCGTTCTAGAATGATAGGAACGCCTGCTTTTTCTGCTTCTTGGACTAGAGATGGCGGACAGTTCTCAGAAAGACCTACGAGAACAGTTTCAGAGTAATTGCTGCTGATGTGTTGTGCAAGAGGAATAGCCAAGGGTAAGTCCATGATCAAAATATCAATGGGTCCTTGAGATAAGAGAGCTTCTACAGCTTCAGACTCCTCACAGGTAACGATTTCAATGCCATCTTGGTTGATAGATTGAGCAATTTGATCGCTGACCGACTCATCTTTGACGACGAGAACAATTCGCTGAAGCGTTTTCTTCACAGACTTAAATCGAACACAAATTGAAGTTGTTTGCAAGCCGGGAGAGTCACACGGGTTCAAATCTCCAAGGGCCCTTCAAAGTCGGTTTTTTTAAAGAGCGTTTTAGGCTTTCTAAAAACACTTTTCGAGGCCAAAAAGTGGCTCCAAATCGAGCTAAGTGCTTTGTGTAAGCTTGGCAGTCGATAAAGTCGAAGTCCCACTTTTTAAGCTGTTTAACCAAATAGACAAAAGCGACTTTCGAAGCGTTGGGTGCTTTGGCGAACATAGACTCACCAAAAAATACACCGCCTAGTGAGACACCATAAAGGCCACCAACAAGTTTATTATCCAAAAAAGCCTCGATGCTATGTGCGAAGCCTTGCGTGTGAAGCTGAGTGTAGGCCTTAATAACATCTTGACGAATCCAAGTGCCATCTTGTTCGGGCCTCTTAGATTCAGCACAAGCCAGAATCACATCACAAAAACAAGTGTCTACTCGGATTTCATAAGGCTTTTTTTGGATGGCTTTTTCTAATGATGCGCTTAGGTGAAAGTCTGAGAACTTCAAGACAAAACGCGGATCAGGGTTATACCAGCTGATCGGTTCATCGCCCTGAGGCCACGGGAAAAAGCCTTGTGAGTAGGCGTCGATTAATTGTTGCGGAGTCATGTGGGCTAATTTTGCAAAATAAACGCCATTTTAGCAAGCTCAAGAATAACTCCTAGTGAAAGGAGTTTTCATATGATTCAAAAGATTTTTGTGATGGGTGCTTTTCTACTAAGCACCCTAGCTATCGCTGCAGTGCCACCCATGAGTGACTCTCAGCGCGAGAGGAGGGCTACCCATATTGTAGAAGGAGAGGTCATGAGTGTTGAAAGCACGGTGGTTGATCAAGGTACAAATGGCCGATTTCAAAACCGTGTTTTTACCGCAAAAATTCGTGTTCATAAATTTGTAAGGGCAG
>JAESQZ010000153.1 GCA_016764955.1 Deltaproteobacteria bacterium
AAGAGTAACTCACTGACTTCCATGGAGATATTATTGGTCGCAACATCGGTGCGCTCCGTCATGCCCGTGGGTGGGGTCCAAGTCTCATTTCCAGTCGCCACATGAAAGGTTATCAGCATGCTATTTGATAAAGAAGTGGTCATGGTAGGAGCATCATGCGTGGTTGAGTCAGCGGTTGCTGCAGAAGTTGGAGTGCCATCCAGTGGATTGGTTGGGTTGACATTTTCATAACTTACAATCGAACCAACTACCCTGACACCTCCTGAAAGGGTAACTGTATAGCTTGCAGGCTCAGAAGAAGCTACTCTGCTAAAGACATGCAGACGACCATCGTCAGCATTGCCACCAGTCGTCTGTGCTTGATCAATCTCCTCTGTCCAGCCAGTTGGGGTTGTTGCTGAAACAGCATCATCATTGAACGCCACAGCCATCAACATAACGTCATTATCTACTGTTCCAGCAGGGACGTTGATGGTAATATCGGAGCTATTGGCCGCAGCCTCCGTTTGGGCCCTAAATGTAATGGGCAAGGTTGTATATTTCGCCACGAATCCATCTAGACCGCCATTTTGGGTGCTATCAAACGGTGTTCCTGCTGTGGGGAAGTCAGTCGTCTCAGCAATACCGGTTACATAGGCATCACTAGCATTCGAGTCTACAACAATGCCCACCCCGATGTCACTGCTATTTGATGTTGTACCTCCGTGATAGGTTACAAAACTGAAGTCAACGGATGTAGTCCCTCCTGCCACTTTCATGATAAAGGCACTGAAATCGGAGCCAGTTGGATAAGTCGCCTGAACCGCGTTTAAGATCGGGAAGGTCGCTTCAGTCGAAGAGGTTGTACCCGTTACCCAAGCTTCACCACTGGCATCCACGAAAATACTTTGGGTTCCAAGCACCCTATCATCCCCGCTTCCACCCACATAAGTCGAGTAGTTCAAAGCAGAACCACCTGAATTAAGTGACATAATATACACATCATCACCACCATTAGACGTCGCATCATTGGCATTCGCTGTACTAAGGTCGGTCGAGTCAGTGGTTCCCGTAATCACCGCACAGGCTGAGCCTCCCGTGGTACATCCACTCGAAACGATATCCAGCCCAATGCCTGCAGAGCCATCTTTGCCGCTGCCGCCAAAGTAAGTGGAGTAACTCGTTGTAGTCATGGCTGCATTGAGCTTCACCACAAAGGCATCTTGCGTGCCACCCAAAGTCGTATCTAGACCCCCAGGAGTGGGTACAAAAGTTGACGATTTGGTCTCACCCGTAATGTAAACATTCGCAGAGGAATCTACTGCCACACCAAGCCCCAAATCACGACCGCCTGTTCCGCCCAAGTAGGTAAACACACTCTTGGTGGTACCACCTGAGTTCAATCTCATCGCAAAAGCATCCCCATTGGTCGCATCGCCTGTTGTGTTGACAACCCCTCCAGTACTGAGACCTGTGGAAGTGCTGGTGCCCACCAAGACCACACAAGCTGAACCTCCTGTGGTACAACCGGTCGTCACGGTATCTAAAGCAATCTGTGTACCCGTTTCAAAGCCGGTACCACCTAGGTAAGTAGCGTAAGTCAGGCTGTTGCCCGCTGAATTCAGCTTGGCAATGAAGGCATCATAGCCACCGGCATTATTTTCTTGTAAGAAACCAGTGGTTCCTGGGAAGTCAGTTGAGGTTGTATAGCCTGCGATATAAACATTCCCAGAACCATCAACCTTAATAGACTCTGCCAAATCAAGCGCACTGCCCCCCAAATAAGTCGAGTAGGTTTGATTGCTTCCATTTGAATCCAGCTTGGTTACAAAGGCGTCAAAATTGCCTTGCAAAGCATCGTTGGGGGTCGATAAGCCACCCTGCGTTGGGAAATTGGTTGATTTGGTATAGCCCACCGTGAAGACATTGCCAGAGCTGTCTACATCAATGCCCCAAGTGATATCATCCAGCGTTCCACCCAAGAAAGTCGTGTAAACTCGCGTGACTGGGTCAATCACTAATTCTAGCGAAGTATCATAATCTCCCAGCCAGAAAGTAACAATATTATCACCCAAGAGCAGGTATTCAGCATGAACAGGAACTTTGTTGCCATTAACCTTTTGATAAGCAATGGGTTTTTTAACAATCAACTTAGAGTTTTGTTCATTCAAAATGACTTCTAAATCGCCATCTTCTGCCAAGAAGAGCTCTAAGGCCCCTTTGATTTCAAACTGAATCTGGCCTGGATCGATGCCTGGAGCCACAATATAGTCATGCTCAACCACTTTGCCGGCACCGTAGAACTCTACATCAATACCTGGATAAACTTGGCTAACCAACACACCTTCATAGCGCTCAACCCCAATCACCCACTTGCTGGGGTCATTTCCAATTAGGTAGTTGCTGACACCAGCCAGCTTCTTAAGCCCTTCAGCGTTTAGGTCTGGGTTAGCTCCAATTAGTGAGAACCGTACAGGCACAGACTCCCCTGGAGTGGTTATAATAGCATCAGGGGCAATGAGCAGCGTTTCTTCAATGCTTGGCTCCCTGGTAACAACGTCAAACACAATCTCAGTACCCGTAATAAACAGGTTATACCCTTGAACTTTCGCCAAGAATTGGACCCGAGAATTGGTTTGACCAGAATTAGGCTCGAAAGCCAGGGGTAGATCTCCATAAGCACTGCTGGGTTCATCAACTTCAGCAGTGCTTCCCGTGGAAGCACCTGAAACAGGTTGATTTGGCTGATTTACTGAAGGAGAGGAGTTATCAGCCAAACCAATCATTATTTCAGGACCACCGCAGGCGATAGGCAAAATGCCAAGCAAAACACTAGCGTAAAGAGCGCTAGCAAGCTTGGCATTTCTAATTAACCTACTATGGAGACCATACCCTCACCTCCGAGCTATTATGTATTAATTGAATGGTTATTTCGCAAAATTAATTATCAAATTCAACAATTTATTAGTAAAAATATAAAAATCAAACAAATTTGTTTACTTTTAAGGGGTTAACTTGATTAGAAACAGTTATGCCCCATATTGTCATGCCAACCCTGATCTCCTTCCAAATTTTATTATGGCCTGAG
>JAESQZ010000154.1 GCA_016764955.1 Deltaproteobacteria bacterium
TCATATCCAAATAGGCCGCCAGCGACGCAGATTGATTATATTTTGAGAACACGGCCGGCATACAGGCCGTATCGATCGGCGGCTCGGTGATAATCTATTTGCCGAGTAAGGGAGCAGCATTACTTTTCCATAGACGGTTCTGAGAGGGGCCTGGGGTGTGATTCCCTGGGTCTACTCAGGCCTACGCTGGTGTTTTCGGGCTATTATTTAAACATAAAAACAGAGACCTGCGATAATCGTAGGGATGATAGCACTTCTCAATAGCTTAAGTGGTGCGGCGCCTTCATCTCCAAAGGCTGGGCTTAGCAAACTAAAGCCAGCTGGGTTTGGGGCGTTGGCAATCACAGTTAAACCACCGCCACAAACTGCTCCTGCAAGCAATGCATACTGCGCTTGCTGTGATAAATCTGGAATCATAGAGCCTAGATAAGTAATCGCTGTATTATCCGTAATGGCTGACAATCCTAAAGCACCTATAAATAAAGTATCTGAAGAAAGCCTAGCCAACAAAGGCTCTAACCACCAGCCTTGGAGACTACTCAAAACCACCAAGCTTCCTAAAAACAAAGCAACCAAAAGCCCCTCTCGAAGCCTTAGTCTTTCCTGATACTTAGTGGTTACTTGGAAAAAAGCCATAAACAACAAGAAAACTCCACAAAACAAAACTATATGATGCGAAAAAATCACAATGAGGACCAGAAAAAAAACATGAGCCAGCTGCAACCAAAGAGGTGTGTTGCCTTTTCGAGAATGTTCAACGGGGTGTGCCACAATCTCTTTTCTAAAGCGCAAAGCAGTGAGCGATGCTGTCATTAAACATACTAAAATTCCCTTAAGCCCAAAGTGCATAAATACATAGGCCAGATCAAAGTCCCATGCTTGTGCCGCCATCAATACTGATGGTGCTGCATAAGGCGTCAAGGTTCCACCAACAGAAACATTCACAAATAAAACAGCCATGGAGGTGTATTTGAAACGTTCTGAGAACCCCCCACCAAAAAAATGTTTCAATAAAAGCAGCGCCGTAATAGTCATAGCAGCTGGCTCTGTAATAAAGTTCCCTAACAAAGGCCCAAAGATCAAAATAGAAAGATAAAATGAAACCGATCTTGCAAAAGGCAGACGGCGAGCGATTAGCAAAATAGCATTTTCAGCAGCATCTAAAATGGGTCGCGTAGAGCAAAGTGCAAGAATCACGAATATAAAACAAGGTTCCGTAAAATCTCGACTTTCTAGAAAGCTTATCGCCTTATCATAACCTTCTAAGCCCATAAACAGCACAATAAACACAGTTGCCCAGAGTCCAAAAGCAATCTCTATCTTCCCAAGCATGCGAAATAAATTTTCCAGAGCCGAGCCTTTCCCAAATCGCTTCGCCCAATGTTGGAACTGCTTGATAAAAAAGCTATGAAGAACAGCGATGGCTAATAGAACAGTCGCGAGCATTTGATGTGCATATCACAAAAATTTCCTTCCATGTGCCACATAGTCCTTAAAGCTTCCTTTAAATGCAGATTCCTCAGCATTGGTTTTGATCCGTCGAATGGGCTTTTTCCAATAGTGTTTCTCGCTGCCTAAACAATTTGGACCTGCCAGCATCACAGATCGAAGTAACAGCCGGGTGTTTGATTTGACGATCAACAGAGATCGCGTAGAAATGCTCCGAGATTCCTTCTGCAAGTCCAACAGGTTGAACTAGGTACTGTCGCGTGACTTCGGGTTCAATTACTGATGGTATTGCAAAAAAACCTGCTCCCGTTTGGCCAAAGACCTTAAGTAAAGCGCTATCTTCAAATTCACCCACAATTTCAGGGAAAATCGAGTGTGTACCAAACCACTTATCGAGTGTTTGCCGCAACACAGTTCCTCTAACTGGCGCAAGGAAAGGAGCGCCGTTTAACGACTGTGGAAATCCCTGTCTCAGTCCTTTTGATAAATTACCCACGGCCATAAATTTTATTCCACATTTGCCGAGGATATGGTTATAGGCTTTGATATTCACCGTTGGTGGGATTGGTGAATCACTCAGTACAACATCTAGTTGGTGGATTGCCAAATCAGCGAGGAGCTTCTCGAGGTTTCCTTCACGGCATATGATATGCACCCGCTTTTTCATTTGGGTGGCGGGCTCTATTAAATGATGTGCAATGATTTTAGGCACTACTTCTGAGATTCCGACAGTGAGTTGCATTGGCCGGCTCACCGGCAGCCCGCGGAGTACATCTTGAAGCTCCCGCCCAAGGTTGAAGATATCTTCAGCATAGCGAAAGACAATGCGCCCGGTTTCTGTGAGGACTAACCCCCGCCCCTGGCGCCCAAAAAGTTTCACTCCGAAACTCTCTTCCAGATCTCGAATTTGGGTGCTGACTGTCTGAGGCGCCAAATGCAATTCGCCGCTGGCCCGAGTGAGATTTCCTTCGCTGGCAACAGCCCAAAAGAGCCGCAAGTGGTGGTAATTGAGAATTTTCATCATCTAACTATTCGATACACTCTGACAATCTCGAACGCAATCTCGAATGGACCGAAGTGTATTGGATTTGGTAGCATGGAAAAATGAAGAAATTGAGACTAAAGGAGAGAGGAGATGTGGCATTGACCCCTCTTAAGGCCCTCGAACTTTTGCAGGAAGGAAATGCTCGCTTCCAAGCGAATCTCAAGATCAACCGAAACCTCTTGGAGCAGGTTAACACTACTGCTAACGGACAGTTTCCATTTTCAGTAATCCTTAGTTGTATCGATTCTCGTACATCCGCCGAGCTAATTTTCGATCAAGGGCTAGGCGATATTTTCAGCATTCGCATCGCAGGTAATATTCTGAATGGTGATATTCTAGGTTCGATGGAGTTCGCCTGCGCGCTCGCAGGCTCAAAGCTGATCGTGGTTATGGGGCACTCCTCCTGTGGGGCGATCAAGGGCGCTTGTGAACGCGTAGAATTGGAACACCTTTCAGGCCTTCTATCTAAAATTCAGCCTGTAGTAGAGCTCGTAGAACAAAATCTCAATCTATCCCATGACGAAGTTATTCAGAAGGTTGCCGAGAAGAACGTTGGACGCATAGTTAGGGAAATCAGGCTTAGAAGTCGTACGCTTGGCACAATGATTACCGACGGCAAACTGGGAATTGTTGGGGCCATGTATTCCGTGGAATCCGGTGCCGTGGAATTTCAAGAGATGTTCTGTGGAAATGCTGGGGGGGTAAATGAAATATCCTTCCCAAAATGAATCTCGGATAGATGATTTCAAGGGGCGCCTCTTCGAGGGGATTGTTTCCGATATCAAGCGCTGCTGGCCCTGGTACTCCCGTGACTTTACAGACGGCTTGCATCCTAAGGCGTTGGCCTCAACGCTGTTTCTGTATTTCGCGTGCCTCGCCCCCGCGATTACCTTTGGTGGATTCATGGCGATTGCTACCAACGGATCCATTGGTGCTATTGAGATGCTCGTTGCAACTGCGATCGGTGGGACTGTCTGGGCCCTGTTTTCCGGCCAGCCGCTGATTATTCTCGGTGGCACCGGGCCGATTTTGGTATTGACTGAGATCCTGTATATCCTGTGCCGCCAACTCGACATACCCTTCTTGCCAGTCTATGGGTGGGTCGGGCTTTGGACGGCCGCCTTTACGCTGATTCTCGCGATAACAAACGCGAGCTCCCTCATCCATTACTTCACGCGCTTCACTAATGAAATCTTTGCAGCCCTGATATCCGTGATCTTCATCGTCGAAGCCCTGCAAAAACTATTCGACTGGGGTTCGCCGAAGGAATCGGTCTTGCTTAGCTTGTTGTTGGGGCTAGGTACTTTCTATATTGCCATAGCCTTGTCGCAATTTCGCAAGAGCCGATTTCTCCTCTCGCGGATGCGCGAATTTCTCGCAGACTTTGGCGCTACAATTGCTGTCGTATCGATGACTGCGATCGCATACTTCTACTTCAGCGATGTCACAATGGAGATGCTCGATGTGCCGAAGAAATTTCAGACGACCAGCGGCCGGCCATGGATAATCGATCTGTTTGGCGTACCAACCTGGATTATATTAGGGGCGATAGGGCCAGCGATCTTCACGACCATTCTCGTGTACCTGGACCAAAACATCACCGCACGCTTGGTCAACAGCGAGGATAATAAGCTCAAGCATGGGGCTGGCTACCACCTCGACCTTAGCCTGGTTGGTATTCTCATCGGGGTGTTTTCTCTATTTGGTTTGCCATGGCTGGTCGCCGCAACCGTGCGATCACTCAACCACCTTAGGAGCTTGGCGACCATAAAGGAAATAGTGTCTCAGACGGGTGACAAAAAAGATCGCATCATACATGTTCGTGAAAACCGAGTCACTGGGCTGGCCCTGCATATACTAATCGGAGTGTCCTTGCTATTTCTGCCTTACCTTCGGCTCATCCCGATGCCTGTGCTCTACGGGTTGTTCTTATTCATGGGCGTGGTTTCCATGGCTGGTAACCAGTTCTTCGAGCGACTATCACTCTGGGGCATGGACGTCAAACTCTATCCGTTGAACCACTACACGCGCTACGTACCAAAGTATGTCATCCACAAATTTACCTTTATACAAGCAGCATGTTTGGCTATCCTGTGGTTTCTCAAAACCAGCACGCTTGCGATCTTGTTCCCACTGTTCATTGCACTTTTGGTGCCAATTCGACTGTTCATCGGTCGCTTCTTTAAGCCAAGATACTTAGAAGCTCTTGATGCCGAAAGGGAGCTGAGTGACGAAGAAATTCGCGAACCAGGCGCATCTGTCTAGATAGCCATCGGTCATTCTACGGATAACTTTCTTGTAACCGTTCACGGGGGTATAAATGGCGTAGAAACGCGATCTGTTGTCACCCCGGGCTTGACCCGGGGTCCAGCGAAA
>JAESQZ010000155.1 GCA_016764955.1 Deltaproteobacteria bacterium
AAAAAGCATCACTTAGCGCTCTATTCAAGCGCGATTCTGATTTTTTTGTGTGCGGCGGCTTTGCTTGCCGGCGTCATTCAAGGCCTATTGGGTGTTTCTCATAGCCAGGCTGTGTTGGAGTTAGTGAATCGATCGTCTGGTTGGCCGCATATAATGGGTACCAACGAGCTTGGCCAGGATGTATTCACACGGCTTTTGTATGGTGGCCGGATCTCTTTGGCAGTAGGCATTATATCAGCAGTCGCGTCTGCGATTATTGGATCTGTGATTGGGCTAATCGCCGGTTTTTATGGTGGTCGTTTAGATTCTATCTTGATGCGCTTTACCGACGGGATGCTCTCGATTCCAATTTTGCCCTTGATGATTGTATTTTCAGCGATTGATTTGCAGACATTTTTTGGCGAAAATGCCTGGACCAGCGGCAACATGGCTTCTGTAATCAAGCTTATTTTGATAATCGTATTTTTTGGGTGGATGACGGTTGCTAGACTGGCTCGTGCCGCTGCGATTCAGTTAAAAAATATGGAATTTGTGACAGCCGCTCGTGCTTTGGGTGCTCATGATTTGCGTTTGCTCCTCGTTCATATTTTACCAAATGCATTGGCGCCGATTATTGTGGCGGCGACATTAGAAGTTGGTAATAATATTTTGTACGAGGCTGCACTAAGCTTTTTAGGTTTAGGCGTTCAGCCGCCGGTTAGTTCCTGGGGAAACATGCTGACCAATGCCATTGATTATATTAAGACAGATCCAGGTTTAGCCTTCTGGCCAGGGTTCTTGATCTTGGTGACGGTATCATGCTTTAACTTCTTAGGTGACGGCTTAAGAGATGCACTCGATCCGCATCAGGTGATGAAGCATTGATATCTTTCTAAAACGCTTCTAATCCTGTAATATGTTTGCCAATAATTAAGTGATGAATGTTGTCTGTGCCCTCGTAGGTGAACACGGTCTCAAGGTTCGCCATGTGGCGAATGACATGATATTCAAGACTAATGCCATTGGCACCCAGTAAATTACGGGCGATCCGTGCTACTTCAAGGGCGTCGCGGCTACTGGTCATTTTACCCATAGAAACTTGTGCGAAGTTGATTTTGCCCTGGTCTTTGAGGCGCCCCAACTGAATATTTAAAAGTTGATTTCTCACGAGGCTAGAAAGCATGTTGACGAGGTCTTTTTGTACCAGCTGATTGGCTGCCAGGGGTTTCGCAAATTGCTCGCGTTCTTGGGTGTAGCGAAGGGCAATGTCGTAGCAGGCCATTCCTGCGCCTGTGGCTCCCCAGGCAATACCGTAGCGTGCCTCGGTTAGGCATTTTAGCGCGTAGGCTAAACCCTCTCCTGTACCTGGCAAGAGTGCCTGTTCGGAAACCTCACAATCATCAAAGAGAAGTTCTCCTGTCGAGGAGGCTCGCATGGAAAGCTTGTGCTTGGTTTCGGTAGTAGAAAAGCCCTTTAAGCCCTTTTCGACGACAAAACCACGAATTCCGTCTTCGGTCTTGGCCCACACCACAGCGAGGTCTGAAATGGCTGCATTGGTAATCCAGGTTTTTGAACCCGAGAGTCTGTAGCCATTTTTTATTTTAGTCGCTGTCATGCTCATAGAAGCTGGATCTGAGCCTGAATTTGGCTCGGTGAGGCCAAAGCATCCAATGAGTTCGCCTTTGGCCATCTTTGGCAGAAAGCGTTTTTTTTGTGCCTCTGAGCCAAAGCGAAAGATAGGAAACATACACAAGGAGTTTTGAACTGATACAAAACTGCGTAAGGCGCTGTCTCCGCGTTCAAGTTCTTGGCACATGAGACCATAGCTTAATGAGTTGGCTTCGGTGCCCCCATACTTTTTGGGCAGTGTCATACCGAGTGCACCAAGTTCAGCCAGATGTTTTACCAAATGGCTTGGAAACTGTGCATCTTCAAAAGCCTGAGTGATGCACGGCATTACTTCGGCTTCCACAAACTTTCTAAAGGTGGTTCGCACGAGCTTTTCGTCATCAGAAAAGAGACTGTCGAGAAATAGAAAATCTTCCATCTTGAAATCCACCTGCCACTTGATGTTATCATGCTAGCTCATTCAAAAGGAGAGTTAAGATGGCTATATTTGTTGTTAACCATAAAGTAAACGATTTTGGAGCATGGAAAAAGGTTTATGATAACCATGGTTCAATACGAGATAAGTACAAAGTAACAGGTAAGTTTGTTCTAAAGTCCATTGATGATCCCAACAACGTAACCGTGATTGGTGAAGGGGAACCAGGGGATATCCAAAACTTTTTGAACTCTGATGACTTAAAGAACGCAATGCAGGGAGCTGGCGTAGTTAGTACACCTGTCATATTTGTTGGCGCAAATAGCTAGTTGTTAGATCTTAGGCGCCTTTTAAGGCGCCTTTTTGAGAAACGACGAGGGCTAGTGGTGATTAATAAGAAGACAAAACAAACTCGTTGGGTAAAGACAGTGCAAGAGTCGTCTAGCGCAATAGACCTACCCGAAGGGTTATTTAAATTATCAGCCGAAGAGATCGCAAAAGCGCTTAAAAAAGCGGTGATGAAAAGCACAAAAACAAAGGGCTCAAAATTTCAATCGGCAATGTCGATGCTGAATTATTACATCAATCGCGCTGGGAAAAATTTATCCGATAAAGATAAAGCCCGCCTTGAAAAGGCAAAAACTGAACTCCGCAAGGCATTTGGACGTGATGAATAGTATTTGAGTAACTACCCCTGAGCTCACAGGCTAAAGAAAATCAATTTAAGTTGCTGTTTCTCGATATTGGACTTTTGCAAAACGCAAATCAAATTAATGCTGATCTGATTTTTGAACAAGAGCTCACTCAAATTAATCAAGGTGCTTTAGCTGAAGACAGCAATTCCCGCCAACTTGATGACGGGCTTTGTCACCCCGGCCTTGAGCCGGGGTCCAGTCCCTGTGCCACATTTCCGGATCCCGGGTCGGTGCCCGGGATGACAAAACAGCGTCGTTAATTTACGAAATTTAGTTTTCAAAACCCTGTTTTCATGGCGTTCTAACGACGAATTAAATCTTGGCG
>JAESQZ010000016.1 GCA_016764955.1 Deltaproteobacteria bacterium
GACCTCCGCTACTCGCAGATTCACTCGGTCAACGCGCCGACCTCCGTAGGTCTCTATGGCTACGGGCCGTCGAGCTCCGACCCACTGACTGGCCTTTAACGACTCTCATTTTACGGATTCAAGTTATCGGCCAGAATTTTTCTATTATTTCGAACAAATCCCAGGCCTCAAAATGCCGCCTAAGTGGCAGCTAGGGCTTCAACTGGGTATTGGCCACGAGTCTAATGGCTTTGAGGGCGACACGCACAAGTCCATCAACACACTTTACTTAAGACCAATCTTTTCAGCAGCTGCTCAAAGCAACAACTTTTTCATCACACTAGCACCCAAAGCCTATATATATATTGGCCCAATGGGGCTGAATCCAGATATTGCACGCTATCGAGGATTTGTTGATTTAAGAATCGTCACAGGCTGGCGAGATGGCTTACAGCTTGCATTCAGAGGCCGCCTTGGGAGCAACTTTGACAAAGGCAGCGCTTTACTAGACCTCACTTACCCGTTTTATAACTTAAGCGGCGGTAACATCGACATGTCGCTCACAGCGCAGTACTTTGTTGGCTACGGCGAAGGCCTGCTTGGCTACAGAGACTTTGAACAATTTTTACGCTTTGGGGTGACGCTGGTTCGTTAACTAGCTATGACTCAAAGCTTCAAGCTTCTTAAGTGCCAGCTCAGCTTCTGGCGTATCAGAATAAGTCTCTTGGACATATTTTAGCCTAAATTTAGCGCCTTCTAGCTTCTTACGCTTGATATAGAACTCGGCAATATTTAAGTCTCGCTTTGCCATTTCAGAACGCAGCTTTATCTTCATGGCCAAAGCTTCTTTAGCCGACTCATGCTCTGGGTAGCGCGATAAAAAACGATCGATAGCAAAGAGCGCATCTTCAGTTGAACTTTGGTCTCTCAAAAAACTCTTGGGAAATAAGAAAAAATCTTTTGGCTTGGCATTGACATAAGCCTTGGCAATTCGAAAAGCCGCAAAAGCATTGTTCTCGTGCCGCGGGTGAAATTTTAAGTAAAAATCGTAAGCATCTGCTGCCTCTAACCAACGCTCTTGTTCAAAAAAGACATCGCCCAGTCTCAAGTCACTCAAAGCAGCATATTTAGAATAGGGATATTTGCTACGTACCTCTTCAAACTGCTTAACAGCTCGTTCGTACTCTTTATTAGCAAAAGCTTTTTCAGCATCTTCATAAACAACCTTAATATGATCTTGGTGTGTCAGCGGCTTAGGCTTTTGTACACTCGCACAGGCAGCAAGCATCATAAACGGCAAAATTAAAAGGGCTTTCATCAAAAGGCTCCTAGATTAATCAATTCCACCTGTTCTTCTCGAACAGGCTTACCCAAAAATAACGTCGACAAGTCCCGAAAGCGCTCAGGCCCATCCGTTACCAAATAACGTACACTTGGCGACTCATCTAAATCATTGGCCTCAAAGTGTAAATCTGAAACCACACTCGAGCCACTGTTTACCCAAAGGGTCTCTTCAGATAAAAAGCCTCGTAATACTGGCAATAACAGCGGATAATGCGTACAGCCCAGAATCACAGCTTGAGGTTTAGCCTTAAGCTGAGCCAAATAATACTCAGCTACTCGCTCTGCCATTGGGCCTTCTACCAAACCCTCTTCAATTAATGGCACCCATAAAGGGCAAGCCAAGGACTCCACCTGCCCCGAAAAACCAATATTTTGAAGCAACTGCTGATAAGCGCCAGATCGAATGGTTCCCGCAGTTCCAAGTACAGCCACACGCTCTACTTGAGGCAGAGCAACAAGCGCTTTCACACCAGGTTCAATAACCCCAACCACCGGGATTTGAAGCTGTTCTTGTAGCGCCTTAATTCCATAGGCTGTAGCCGTATTACAAGCAATGATTAGGAGCTTCAGCTCAGCTCTTTCGAGCAGCGAGCAGGCATTGCTTAATGCTAGGCGCTCAACCGCCTTAGGGCTTCGATTCCCATATGGAACACGAGCTGTATCCCCCAAGTAAACAAAAGACTCATTCGGAAATTTTTTGAGCATGGCAGATAAGACGGTAAGCCCCCCTAAGCCGGAATCAAAAATGCCGATGCTTCGATTATCTGCCATCACCAATATAATATATAAAAATCAAAATAAATCAACCCACTTTGTCATGCCAGCGAAGGCTGGCATCCAGAAATAGGTCTTAGCCTTGAAACTAGATGCCAGCCTTCGCTGGCATGACAATATGGGGTGTGCCACAATAACAAACATGGCTCACCGTATCTTGCTTGCCGATCCCAATAAAACCGTCCGCCTTGCAGCACAAATGGTGTTTGCCAAAAGCGCAGACATCATTCTCATGACAGCATTAAATAGCTTTGAGGCCCTTGATAAGATGCATCGCCTTCAACCAACCCTAACTCTCATGGACTCTCAATTAGCTCATCAACTACGGCGTAATTTAAAAAAACCACCGTGTCCTGTGGTCATCTTAGAAAAGCCATTTACTTCATTAAGTTTGGTTGATCAGGTCCGCCAGGCGTTGTTACGCCTTCTGCCACAAAGCCAGCAGCAAAGTAGCACTCCCGAGGCTCGCGAGAAAAATATCTAGGACCATGGTAAATAAAAACGGCGTAAAAAACCGCTTTGCGATCTTTGCAATCGTCTCAAGTCGCTTTTGCTCTACACGATAGAATTTATAAGTAATTGTCTCTAAATAACGTTTAATCAAAAAGAACAGTAAAACAGCGCCTGCACAGGCTAAGACACTAATCGCAATACCAATATTTTGTGGGTATACAAAGCCATCCTCCAGCATACCTACCACCAAAGTAATCCCAAGAGCATTCATGCAAAGCATGGCGGTTAAAGAACTACTTAAAATTCCAGCTCTTATACCCCCAAATTCAGATACAGAAATATTATTCATATATTCCATATACTTAATGTAACATTTATTATATTAAATTTCACGCAAATACATATTGTCATGCCAGCCTACGCTGGCATGACAGCCTGTTCCCCATCAACCAAATCATCAGCCAGCTGAAATTCAAGCCCCAAATTGGCCCCATAGGCCGCTTCTAGAGCTTCTTCTTCCCGCGAAGCCCCCACAGCGATAGCCCCTAATCGACAAGCACACTCAAAAAGTTTGCCAGTTTTATTGTGTAGCGTTTCTAAAGTCTTAGGGCAGCTTACTAAATCATCTAGCTGCCCAAGCACCATACCCTGGCTGCCAATCGCCTGAGATAGCACCAAACACTGATAAGCCGGCTGCACCAAAGTGCCTGCTACAAAAGCAAAAGCATCGGATAAAAGCGCATCTCCCGCTAAAATCGCCGTTGCCTCTCCAAAACGCCTGTGCGTACTAGGTTTGCCGCGCCTCATGTCATCATCATCCATGCAAGGCAAATCATCGTGAACCAGCGAGTAAGCATGCACATACTCCACCGCCAAAGCAGCCGGCATCGCCAACGACTGCCACGGTCTATCAGGTGCACAACGCCGAGCACTTTCCAAAAGCACCAGGGGCCGAATACGCTTGCCCTCGCCCAAGAGCGCATAGGCCATGGCCTCTTTGAGGCGCCTAGCTGCTTTGGAGCGCTTGTTATGAAAAGAAGCGTGCAGGCTCTTTTCAAGTGCTTGGTCAAAGAGCTTTTTGAGTTCCATCAGCCATCAACTGCTCTATTTTGCCTTGCATTTCAGTGAGGCGTTTTTCGGCAACTTTCACCATCGAAACCCCTTTTTCGTAAAGCTCCAAACTCTTCTCGAGGGGCTGGTCACCTTTTTCAAGTTGCCTAATCAACGATTCCAAATCTTTTAGTTTTGCTTCAAATTCCATGTTTTTCTCTTACTTCTACTTTTGCCACGCCATCTGACAAGCGCAAGTCCAGCTCATCTCCAACTGAAACCTGCGCCACGCGTGAAACCAACTTGCCCGCGTGATACACAGCGCTAAACCCACGGTTTAAAACCTTTAGAGGCGACAATGCTTCTAATTGAGCTACCGCAACTTGAAAGCGCTCTTTGGCACCCTGAAAGCGCCTCAGCATACTCTTTTCTAAGCGCTGAGCCTGCATATCCAAACGCTGCATGACTTGCAGCAAAGCTGCCTTAGGCGATATCAAGCATTTCGATAAATTCGCCAAATTAAGATGCGCCTTCACCACCAAAGCTTTGGCCAATTTATGCAAACGCTGTTTCGATACGCTTAAGCGATCCAGCAATTCTTGGCAGTCAGGCACCACGATTTGAGCCGCATGCGTCGGCGTGGCACAACGCAAATCCGCTACAAAATCAGAAATCGTAAAATCAGTCTCGTGCCCCACTGCACTTACAACCGGCGTTTGGCAGGCAAAAATTGCTCTGGCTAAGACTTCTTCATTAAAAGCCCACAAATCTTCGAGAGATCCACCACCTCGGCCAATAATAATCACGTCACACTCACCCGACTGCTCTAAGCGTTGCAAAGCATCAGCCAACTCTTCAGCAGAGCCCCGCCCCTGCACGCGCGCCGGCGCTAGCAAAACATCAACGCCCGGCATCCGATGCTTCAAGATGCGCAGCATGTCTTGCAAAGCAGCCCCTTGTGGCGATGTCACAAGCCCAAGCTTATTTGGCAAAAATGGGATTTTCTTTTTGCGCGCGGCATCAAACAAGCCTTCTTTTTCGAGCTTTTCTTTGAGCTGATCAAAAGCAAGCGCCAAGGCGCCCTCCCCGACTGGCTCCATTTGCTCGACGATCATTTGAATCTTGCTTTGAGGCGCGTAAACCGAGACTTTGCCCTTAACCAAAACCTGCAAGCCATCTTTGACGTCAAATTTTACTCTCGAGCAAAAGCCTTTAAACATAACACCAGGTATCAGCGCGTTCTCGTCTTTGAGGTCAAAATACCAATGCCCAGACCGCCAAGGTCTAAACGAAGAAATCTCGGCAAGCAAGGTAACAGTTCGATATTTGGTCTCTAAGTCCTTGCGGACCATGGAAACCAATTGAGTGACAGTTAAGGCATCTTGCATGGGCTATTTGTGCAATTGCCGATTTCCCCCCTTTTAAAAAGGGGGTTAGGGGAATTTTCTATCTCAAGAAAATTGGGTACAAAAAAGATGGGATAACTAGATGTGGGACGTACGTGTATTTTCAGGACTGCCGAAGCTAACTCAAAGTCCATTTAGACTTCTATCGGTTCCATTCTATCTCTGTGGCCAACTACCTAGACTGCTAAAAAGCCTTTCAAAGCCCCAACATTAAACCATACATACGTAAGCTCAAAAATCAGGACCACTGCCGTCACTGGCATTCTTTGCGACGCGCCTAAAAAGAGCGCTGCCCCCACCAGCGCAAACGAACTAAAAGGCGAGCCTGGCCACCACCAAGACCACGCCATTCCTAAGCTTCCCCCTAGCAAAGCCCCTACTGCCACAGAAGGCGTCAAAAGCCCCCCCATTGCACCCGCAGCCAAACTAGTAAGCGTAATTAAAACCCTAATCCCTAAGAGCATAATGCCTACATAAAACGTCGGTATATCCGAAAACTCAAGCCCCGCAGCACTTTTACCATTGCCCAAAATAGCTGGAAACAGCATTGCCAACAGGCCTATTACCGCAAAATTAAGTATACATAAGAGTACAAATTTCCAATTTGGCGACGGCGGCTGACTTTTAAGCTTGGCTGCAACTCTTCCAAAGATTTTACCTGTCCACCAAAAAATCGGCGCCATGCACAAGCACCCCACCAACCAAGCAGCACTAAATGCAAAATCACTAACAGGATATTGAGGCGCACTCCCAAGAGCTAACTGCACCACCGTAGTTGCCAACAAACAAGTCAGCAAAGCTGGCAAAAAAATACCGAGGCTAAAGCGCCGGAGTATTACTTCAACAACAAACAAAGCGCCACTGAGCGGAACCGTATAGATAGCCGCCAAACCTGCTCCAGCCCCACAAGCCGCCATTAGTTTTAAATGTTCAGAGTCAAGTCCAATCCATTTAGAAATCCGAGCTGCAAACAAGGCCCCTGCCTCACGAGGTGCTCCCTCTCGCCCAAGTGGCGAGCCCAAAGCAATGGTCACGATTTGAAGCACGTTGCTGTACAGCGTGCTCCAAAAGGGCATTTTTGGAGCTTTTTCAGCTAGCTCCTCACTTTTGACAGCCTGAAACTTCAAATAACGCCTTAGAATCCACCAGCCCAAAGCCCCAAAAACCCCACAGCCCAACATCACCCAAAAGCGATGGCTAGGTAATGTCGCCGTCACTTTATCTAGAAAGTCAGAACCGCTCGCGCCATAAGCCAACCGTTGAACACCATGCAACAGCAGCGTGAACAACAAACCCACAATTCCCGAACTGACTCCAACCGCAAAAATAGCCGTAATTCTTTTGAACACGAGTTTCAATTTAACACACAGGGCAATCGTATTCTTGGGCAGCAATTCCCGCCAAGATTTAATTCGTCGTTAGAACGCCATGAAAACAGGGTTTTGAAAACTAAATTTCGTAAATTAACGACGCTGTTTTGTCATCCCGGGCACCGACCC
>JAESQZ010000156.1 GCA_016764955.1 Deltaproteobacteria bacterium
AGAGATGTAAAGTTTATGAGGTAAAAGTTGTCATACCAGCGAAGGCTGGCATCCAGAAAATATCTGAACCTATGCTGGATGCCAGCCTCCGCTGGCATGACAATATGGAACTAGACCCTGGCCTTCGCCAGGGTGACAAAATAAACCTCTGCCCCCAAGCCAAATTCCACCTTGACAACTGCCGAAATATATTTCGTTATAATTTCCCCGAAAGCTTTGATTGGGAAAAACATTTCCCCGAAGCAACACATAAAATCCGACATGTAGAACATCAAACAAAATTCTGGCGCCTCATGTTTGATAATCTCTATCTGATTCAAGAGCGTGAAACTGGCCAGCCACACTCGGCTAGAACCGATAATCCAGACTCCACTTTGTTTGGCGTGTCGTATCCCAAAGTGCCGCCGCCAGATAATATTGATCGCATCTTGCGCACACGCCCGGCCTATCGGACGTTGAGGAGCCTATGACTGGATCCCGGGTCAGGCCCGGGATGACGGCCTGCTGTCAAATATCCAAATTCACAACATCCAAGGCAGCTTCTTCAATGAAATCTTTCCGAGGTTGGACTTCATCACCCATGAGGCCTGAGAAGGCTTCGTCGGCTTCTACTGTGTCTTCAATCTTGACTTGAAGAAAAGTCCTATGCTCTGGATCCATCGTGGTTTCCCAAAGTTGGGAAGGGTTCATTTCACCCAAACCTTTGTAGCGCTGAATAGTTTGGCCTTTACGCGCAATGTGATCCAAAGAATCTACCAACTCAAAGATGGTTTTGACTTCTTCGGTGTCAGTAGATTTTACGATTCGATAGGGACCATAGCCTAAGAGCGCAATATTCTCGGCATGCTTTTTGAGTTCACGCAGCTCAACGCTTTTGAGCCAAGTCTCGTTCACAGAAGTTTTTACAGGGGCACCGTTATGAAGGCTAAAAACCGAAGTTTCATCTTCGGCGCGCTCAATAGAGATGGGCAGTACTTCAGGAGCATGTAATTTGAGATGCTTTTCAAGTTTAGCTTGATCGACTTCTAAAGACTCAACGCCAACAGCTCGAACGAGTGCGTCTACGACGTCAGGATCTTGGCGTTTACGAATGCGCTCCAAGAGACGCTGATAGGCATAAAGATTCGTAATGGCTTTTTGGAGGTCTTCTGTGCCAATTTTGCCCTTGTCAGTATGCAGCTCGATTGTATCGAGCATATTGTGCACCAAAAAGTCTTCAAGCGCTTCATCGTCTTTTAGGTAGGTTTCTTTTTTGCCCTTTTGGACTTTATAAAGTGGGGGTTGGGCAATATATAAGTAACCACGCTCCACAAGCTCGCGCATTTGGCGGTAAAAGAAAGTAAGCAAAAGCGTTCTAATGTGACTACCGTCGACGTCTGCATCGGTCATCAATACGATCTTGTGATAACGTACTTTAGAGGCGTTAAACTCATCTGGGCCAATGCCTGTGCCGAGTGCTGTAATCAGCGTAGTAATTTCTTGACTGGAAAGCATTTTATCAAAACGTGCTTTCTCAACATTTAAAATCTTACCGCGCAAAGGCAAAATAGCTTGCGACTTTCTATCGCGGCCGTTTTTGGCAGAACCGCCAGCGGAGTCGCCCTCTACGATGAAGATCTCACAAGCTTTCGGGTCTTTTTCTTGGCAGTCAGCAAGCTTGCCAGGCAAACCCATTCCATCTAAAACACCTTTGCGTCGGGTAATTTCACGAGCTTTTCGAGCAGCTTCACGCGCACGGGCTGCTTCGATAATCTTTTGGCAAACCAATTTGGATTCAGTCGGGTGTTCATCTAGCCACATGGTGAGTTGTTCAGACACCAAGCTTTCCACCACGCCTTTGACTTCAGATGAAACCAACTTGTCTTTGGTCTGAGAGCTGAATTTTGGATCGGGCAGTTTAATAGCGACAACGGCTGTAAGGCCCTCGCGCATATCTTCGCCACTAAAAGTGGTTTTCTCAACTTGCTTTTGATACACGCGGCCAATGTAAGCGTTCATCGTTCGTGTGAGAGCAGCTCTAAAACCTGCTAAGTGAGCACCACCGTCGTTATTTTTAATATTGTTGGTAAAACAAAAGACATGTTCTTGGTAAGAGTCATTCCACTGAATCGCAATATCAACAGAGCACTCAGGGCCTTTGTTGTGCATTGGTTTTGAACCAACGATGGTCATAGGTTCTTTGTTCAGGGTCGAGTTATTCTTATTTAAGTGCTGTACAAATTCTCTAATACCGTCTTCGTAAAAGAAGTCTTTGCTTTTGCCTGAACGCTCATCTTTGATAAAAACTTTAAGGCCTTTGTTTAAGAAGGCTTGTTCACGCAGTCTGCCTGCGAGCAGCTCGAAGTGAAATTCAATGTTGTTGGTGAAGACTTGAGGGTCTGGCTTAAAGCGAATCTTGGTGCCAGTGTTTTCTGCTTCGCCTAAGATTTCTAAACCTGAAGTTGGATCCCCGCGCGAGAAAGTTTGTTGATAGAGCTTGCCGTCGCGTTTAATTTGTAAAATAAGCTCTTCGCTGAGAGCATTCACGACACTGACACCGACGCCATGGAGGCCGCCAGATACTTTATAAGAGTTTTGGTCGAACTTGCCACCAGCGTGCAAGACACACATAATAACTTCACATGCAGGCTTGCCTGACTCATGCATATCGACGGGGATACCGCGGCCATTGTCTTCAATGCTAGCGCTTCCATCTTCATACAGCGTTACTGTAACGGTGTCGCAATGATCTGCCAAAGCTTCATCGACTGCATGTCGACGACCTCAAATACCATGTGGTGTAAGCCCGAGCCGTCATCGGTATCACCGATATACATACCGGGACGTTTTCGAACTGCTTCAAGACCTTCTAGAACCTTGATAGAAGAAGCATCATAGCCTTTTGTCATAGGCCGCTGACTCTAGCATTTTCGTGCGAAAAGTCTATACCAGCGAAGGCTGGCATGACAATATGGGACGTCCGATTACAAACTAATGTCAAGAAAAAGCCTGCGCCAGGGTGACAGAAACCGACAAAGGTCTTAAATTTTCGTGAAAATCTCTACGCCGTCGTCTGTGACTAAAATCGTATGCTCAAACTGAGCCGATAGTTTGCGATCAGCTGTGATAGCGGTCCAGCCGTCATCGAGCATCTTGGTTTTCCAAATACCTTCGTTAATCATGGGCTCAATCGTGAAGCTCATGCCGGGCTTCATGCGCACGCCCTTGCCACGGGTACCATAGTGAAAAACCTGCGGCGCGGTATGAAATTTACTCCCAATGCCATGGCCTACAAATTCACGCACCACACTAAAACCGTGACTCTCTGCATAGTTTTGAATGACAGCACCGATATCACCTAGACGTTTACCAGGTGCTACTTCTGCGATGCCAAGCTTTAAGCATTTCTCTGTGACTTCGACTAGTTTTTTGGCTTTAGGTGATGGGGTTCCCACGAAGAAAGTCTTAGACGTGTCACCGTGATAGCCATCTAAAATCGGTGTCACGTCGATATTGATAATATCGCCGTCTTTTAAAATACGCTTTGGATTGGGGATTCCATGACAGACTACTTCATTAATGCTGGTACAAATGGACCTGGGGAATGGGTCTGCACCACCGGGCGCATAGTTAAGCGGTGCACTGCGCGCGCCTTTTGCTTTGGTCCAGCGTTCAGCTTCGTCGTTGAGCTCTTGTGTTGTTGCGCCAACTTTAACCATCTGGCCTAAGTGCTCAAGCAGCTGCGCTGCCAGCTTGCCTGCCAAGCGCATTTTTTCGATTTCAGATTTAGATAAAAGGGTTATTGGATCGTTGCTCATAATATTTTGTCACACTAGCGGAGGCTGGTGTCTAGTTCCAAGGTTCAGACATATTCTGGATGCCAGCCTCCGCCTCATGATTGATCACAAGTTTTTCTTGTCATGCCAGCGAGTAGTTGCCACAACTTTATTCTAAGCATATCTAAATTATGGTTTGTGGCAGCTGATATTTCGATTACGGGAATATTTTTATCTTCAAAAATCGTTTTTTGAGACTCTTGGATAATATCATTTTTACTAAGTGCAACGAGTTCAGGCAGCTTGCATAAATCAGGATTAAAGTTTTCAAGTTCTTTTCTGATAGTTTGGTAGCGTTCCCAAATATCATCACCTGGTTCGATTAAGTGGCACAAAACGCGAACGCGCTCTAAGTGCTTCAAGAACTTAAACCCAAGCCCGATGCCTTCTGATGCGCCCTCTATTAATCCAGGGATATCGGCGATGATGAAACTTGTATGCTCTTCTGGGCCTTTTACCACACCAAGTTGTGGGGTTAATGTTGTAAATGGGTAGTCTGCGATTTTGGGTTTTGCTGCGCTTACAACAGATAGCAGCGTGGACTTACCTGCATTTGGGAAGCCCAAAAGGCCAACATCGGCCATGAGTTTTAAGCTCAACACCAAATCACGCTCTTCACCGGGTAAGCCGGGTTTGGCAAAGTCTGGTGCTTGGCGTGTAGAGCTTTTAAATCGCGTGTTTCCAAAGCCGCCAGAACCGCCTTTGCAGATAATTTCGCGCTGGCCATGTTCGGTAAAGTCAGCGAGTAACTCGTTGGTATTGGCATCAAAAATTTGGGTGCCAATGGGGACTTTAGCAACTGCATCTGCACCGATTGCGCCATATTGATTTTTGGAACGGCCGTTTTGGCCATTTTTGGCTTCGAGTTTAAATTTGTAGTGGTAGTCTAAAAGCGATCCCATGCCTTCATCGGCTTCTAGGATGACGCTGCCGCCATCGCCGCCGTCACCGCCAGCAGGGCCGCCCATGGGGACAAATTTCTCGCGTCTCCATGACACGATGCCGTTGCCGCCATCGCCCGCTTTGGTATGTAGTTTGACTTGGTCGACGAATTTCACTTAGCGACTACCACCCGAGCTGG
>JAESQZ010000157.1 GCA_016764955.1 Deltaproteobacteria bacterium
CTATTGTCGCATGTAAGTCTTATCCTGCGCTTGTCCCATTAGCAGGCATATCCATGCTGACTTCTGGAATGGCCTTTGCGCAAACATCTGCTACTTTTGGTGCAGATAAAAACAGGGGCGATCATCCTTATAGCAACTGGTCATTTGGCTTAACTTTGGGTAGCTTTGTTAATAATTTACTGATCTTCCTAGGCACCTCTATTAGTCAATCCGCTCATCTTTGTGCTCCTGGCGTTCCAAATAGTGCTGGTGCTGGTAATTGCTGCTAGGCTAAGCCTTATTGCGCTCTCCTTTGGAGGGCGCAAGCTTGAAAAAAGATATATATTATGGTATATATCAATTTGGGAGGCTTTATGAAACGTGAAGCGGCTTTATTTTGGAATGGCAGGAGCCAGGCGGTGCGTTTGCCTAAGGAAATGCGCTTTGATGGCAAAAAGGTTTGGATAGAACAAGTTGGGGATACGATTGTCTTAAGACCATTTGAGAAACAGTGGACTGAGGAATTTTGGCAGTCTTTAGGCTCTGCTAAAGGCGAGTTAGAGCGCCCTGTATTTTCGGAGGAGCAAACAAGAGAGCCTTTCTTCCAATGAAGTACATGATTGATACCAATATTTGCATTTATGCACTCAATCGCAAATCAGAGGCCTTAAAGGTTCATTTTGGTTCGATGCCTCCAACGGATATTGTCTTGAGCGTAATCACTTTGGCTGAATTACGTTATGGGGCATCTTACAGTGCACATCCTAAAAAAAATCATGAACGCTTGGATATGTTTTTGTCTCCATTTGAAGTTTTGCCGATGGGACCGGATGCAGCCTGATGCTATGGAGAGATTTTAGCGGCATTACGAAAAAAGGGGACCTTAATTGGTCCAATGGATGCTTTGATTGCTTCTCAAGCACTGGCGTTTAATTTAGTATTGGTGACTAATAATCTTAAAGAATTTAAGAGAGTCCCTGGGCTTATTTGTGAAGATTGGTCACAAGCTTAAATTCAACTTGATTTTAAGTTCGCATCTTTGAGATACTCTTCTCTTCAGGAGATCTCTCAGATGCGAAGATACGTAAAAATACTAAGCCTTTTCTTTGTCTTAACCCTAACAGCGTCCTGTAGTAGCGGTGACAGTAGCAAGAGCAAGGGTTGCAAGGTGAATAAGGATTGCAGCTCTACAGAAATTTGCAGCAGTAGTGGTAGTTGCGTGCCGCAAACGAAGGCTAATGCCGAAGCGCTTCGATCTGTACAGGAGATACAGATGCTTGTGTGAGCGAGAAGTGCATTTGCAATGGCACTGGCAGTGTTTGCAAAGATGGGCAGGCATGCTTGGCTACAGGCTGCAGCTGCCAAGCTGATTTCAACGAGTGCAACAGTGGTGAAATCTGTGCCACTGATGTTTGTAAACCACAAAGTGCGTTTGCTGATAGTTGCCGAGATAACAGTGCTTGTCGTGGTTTAGGAACTTGCCAAAATGCTGATGCTTCAACTGGTAAAGCCGGAAGTTGTGGATGTGGAACTGATCCTGATCCTGATCCTGATTGTAGTGTAGCGAGCAAGACCACTTGTCAAAGCGGCACCTGCCAATGTGGTACGGGTGGAGCAGTACCTACAAAAGATAGCTATCACACAGCAGATACCTGCGATGGCAATGCATGGAAGTGTGGAACAGCAGATGCCTGTTCAGTAACATCTAACTACTGTAAAGCTTCTGTCTGTGTTTGTGGGACTCAGTCAGCAGCCTGCGGAACCAACGAAACTTGTAACAAAAATCAGTGTGAGTGCGGCGGAACGCCAAAACCAGCGACTGCCGGTTCTTGTGGAAGTAATAACTTATGGACTTGTTCGAGCTCTTGCGTAACTGACTTTACGGATACCTGTACTAATGGAGTCTGTATGTGCGGTAGTGATCCAGCATGCACAGGCACTGTAGCAGTGGAGAGCATTGCGTTGGCTCCGTGTGTGTGCTGCCATGTGCTGAAACTAAGGGGAGCGGCTGGTGCTCGGATAGAAGAACGTGCACCCAGCTGGGAATCACTGATCAATATATATGCCAATGATATGGTCTAATGAAAGAGGATATCCCAGTTGAGGAAACTAGGTGTCTAGGCTTTATCACGCCCTGGGCTAATGGCCTAAAATAGGCTATAGCTCAGGGGCTTTATGATTAAAACCAACCAAATTGCGCTCTCCTTTGGAGGGCGCAAGCTATTTGAACAAGTCAATCTGAAATTTAATGATGGTAATTGCTATGGCGTTATTGGTGCCAATGGGGCAGGGAAGTCGACGCTGCTTAAAATTTTAGCAGGTGAGCAAGAGCCAAGTTCAGGCTCTGTTGAAATGGGCCCTAACGAGTCTTTGTGGATCTTAAGACAGGATCACTTTCAGTACGACGACAAAACCATTTTTGATACGGTTGTCATGGGCAACCCCAAGTTGTTTGAAGTGATGAAAGAGAAAGAGGCTATTTATTTGAAGCCTGATTTTTCTGATGCAGATGGAGAACGAGCTGGCGAATTGGAGCATCAATTTTCTGAGCTTGGTGGCTATACTTGTGAAACTGATATTGCGACGCTTTTAGATGGCTTAGGTGTTTCTCAAGACTTTCTTTATACGCAAATGAAAGAGCTTAAGGCCAAAGATAAAATTAAAGTGCTTTTGGCGCAGGCTTTGTTTGGCCGGCCGACGAATTTGCTTTTAGATGAGCCTACTAATCACCTGGACGAAAAATCTATCAGGTGGTTGGAAGAGTATTTACTTGATTATCCCAATACTGTGATAGTCGTTTCTCATGATAGGCATTTTTTGAATAAAGTTTGCACGCATATGGTCGATATCGATTATAGCAAAGCAAAGCTTTATGTTGGAAATTACGACTTTTGGGAGCAATCAAGCCAGCTTGCTTTGGAACTCAGAAGCAATGAAAATAAAAAGCGTGCAGACAAAGCCAAAGATTTAGAGACATTTATCGCACGCTTTAGTGCGAATGCTTCTAAGTCTAAGCAAGCAACTTCGAGGCGTAAGCAATTAGAAAAACTAACACTGGAAGATTTGCCAATTTCGATGCGCAAGAAGCCAAATATTCTGTTTAGCCAGAAGCGTGAGGCGGGAGATTTGGTTTTAAATGTTCAAGATTTGGCTTTAAGTCGTAATAGTAAAAAATTGCTTGAAAATGCTTCGTTCCATTTGAAGCGCGGTGATAAAGTCATAGTTACGGGCGAGAGTGAGCTTGCTAAAACAGCTTTGTTTGATGCCATTATGGGTTCAGCAAAGCCAGACTCAGGAACGGTGCGTCTTGGCTCAACGATTACGCCTGCTTATTTGCCTAAAGATCAAAATCCCTTTTTTGAGGGTCTTAATCTCAACTTAATTGATTGGTTAAGACAGTACTCTGAAGATAAGTCTGAAAACTTTATTAGAAGCTTTTTAGGCAGAATGCTTTTTTCAGGCGAAGAGACCTTGAAGCAAGTTAATGTTTTGTCTGGTGGCGAACGTGTGCGTTGCATGTTGGCGCGTGCGATGCTTTTGAGTCCAAACTTGCTGATTCTCGATGAGCCAACCAATCACTTGGATTTGGAGTCTATTACGGCTTTGAATCAAGCGGTGCAGGCTTTCCCGGGGACTGTTTTATTCGCCACACATGACCAATATTTTGCGCGTACTGTTAGTGCGCGGCTTTTTGAGATTCAGGGAACTCACCTTATTGACCATCAGGTGAGTTATGCGGAATACTTTGAAGATTAATATGTCATCCCGGGCTCGCGTGCCCTTCAGGGTATGACCCGGGATCCAGAATGAGTCTGAACATTGGACTGGATGCCAGCCTTCGCTGGCATGACAATATGGAACCACGATGATTTTAAAAAATCCTAGTAGTCTCGAAACCTACAGCCACGATGAATGCCATGGCATAAAACCCGTAATGCCGGCAGGTGTTTTTAAACCAAAAAATACGAGAGAAGTTCAAGAATTTGTCCGAAAGTGTAAACAAGAAGGCACGCCAATAACAGCACGTGGTGGTGGAACTGGTAAAGCTGGGGCTTGTGTACCAACGCCAGGGGCCATGGTGATTGATTTCTCGGGCATGAATCAGATTTTGGATATTAGTCCTGAAAACTTAACAGCTCGTGTGCAGCCAGGTGTTTTATTAAGAGACTTTCGAGATGCTGCTCATTCTAAGGGTTTACTTTATCCGCCGGATCCGAGTTCGCTGACCTGGTGTACGCTTGGCGGCAACGTAGCGACGAATGCTGCGGGGCCATCTAGTTTAAAATATGGCTGTACAAGAGACTATGTTTTAGGCCTCGAAGTGGTAACTGCCCCAGGTGATATCTTAAAGCTTGGTAAACAGACCGTGAAAGGCGTGGCTGGCTATGACTTGGTTTCTCTTGTTTGTGGTAGCGAGGGGACTTTAGCGCTTGTTACAGAAATTACTCTGAAGCTTCTGCCGCTTCCGAGGGCGCAGCAGACAGTTTTATTATCTTTTGGGAGAAACGAGCAGGCATTGGAGGCTATTAATTCTATTCTTCAAGCTGGCTACTTGCCGAGGACGCTTGAGTATATGGACGCTAAGACCATGTTGGGTAACCCTGCTTTATTGATTGAATACGATGGTGATGATTCGGATGCCTTACTTGCTGTAGTAGAGTCCATGGTTAATTTGGTGAAACCAATAGGTCTTGAAAGCTCAGAGGTCGCCTTAGATGAGAGCCAACGCCGATCGATTTGGGAAAAAAGGCGATTGATGAGCAAAAAACTGAAAAAGCGATTCGAACATAAAATATCTGAAGATATTGCGGTTCCCCGAGGGCAAATCGAGCGTTTTGCAAGAGAGTTTGATGAATTAGGTCTTCGGTATGGGGTGGAAACAGCCATATTTGGTCATGCAGGTGATGGCAATCTCCATGCACAGCTTCTATTTGATGAAGCCAAAAGCTCCGGGGAAGTCGACAGGATTTTGAAAGAGCTATTCGAAATAACGTTGAGGCTGAATGGTACTATCAGTGGTGAGCATGGAATTGGTCTCGCGAAGAAGCCTTATTTGATGCTTGAGCAATCCAAAGAAGTTATCGCGCTTCAAAAAGCCATTAAAGCAGTTTGGGATCCTAATAATCTACTTAATCCTGACAAGATTTTTGACAGTCCGTAATTGAGCGTAAATAGGCACGTGTGTGTTTGCCAAAATTGCGCATCAATTTAGCTAAACTGGTTTTATGATTGAGCTTGTTAGACTCAGCAGAAAGTTCTTCACGAACATAGCTGGGTGTGTATTCAAGTGTTTCATCTGGTTGGATTTGCAACGCTTCTGAAATATTGCTTGGAACGCCGTAGTAGGCCTTTAGAATCTTTTCATAGGCCTTGTGCTCTAAGTCCAAGTGCTTTTCGGTGGCCTCTTCGATTAATCTTTCTTTGGGGCCACTAAACCCGAGTTTATCTAATATGCCATAAAGTATTAGCAAAAGCGGATGCTTGTCGGGTAAAACAGTTGTGTGATAGGGCTGGGTTAAGTCTTGCACATAGTGAGCGCCCATGCCGGCAAATCGCCAGCCCCAGTAAGGATGCCCAGTTTCAAATGCAAAACGCGAAAGAGACCTAAAGAGGTGAATTCTTTGTTCTGGATAAGTTCGCTTGATATTAGGGGCTACCCAATAAAGAGGCGCCCATTCATGATAAAAACCCATATGAAAGGGCGCTTGGCTACCGTACGAGAGTTTTGAATTCCCAAAAGGCTGCTTGCCCATTTTGTATTCTGCTCCAAAACTGCTTTCGCTGTCGTTCCATAACTCGATATCTAAGCCATAATCAGGCTCGTCGGTGGCTGAGGTAAACACGTCTTGTGCCAAAACATATTGACCTGGTTTAACTTTAATAAAATGTTGCCCTGTGGGGCTCAAACTATCAGGTAGCAACGTTATTTCGGATGGAAGCAGTAAGTTTTTTGCATGTGAAGCATGAGATGTGTTGGGCATTTCCTGACGGTAAAGAGGCAAAAGTGTGTTGGGGTTGACACGGATGGCTCGAAAAAACTCGGTAACTGAAGATTTTTTGGGGATCAAAGATTCGGGTTTTCGGGGGTAATTAGCAAGATTTTGCTCGGCCCAGTGTTCTTCTTTTTCGATTAATTTAATGATTTTTTGCCAGTCAGATTTTAAGAATGACTCAAGTGGCTCTGCTTTGACTTTGTTTTTTGGGCTGAGACCTTTGAAGTTGTCAGTTGCTAATTTGCTTAAGATAGC
>JAESQZ010000158.1 GCA_016764955.1 Deltaproteobacteria bacterium
CCAGTCAATTTCCAAAACGACCGTATTGTCTTTGCTGGATCCCGGGTCAAGCCCGGGATGACAACGTGACAACGTGCTATGTAAATAATTCCCGCGTAATAATCAAACGCTGAATTTGACTCGTGCCTTCATAAATTTGCAAAATCTTCGCATCACGCATGAGCTTTTCGACCGGATATTCTTTGTTAAAGCCATTGCCTCCGAAAACTTGAACAGCATCGGTGGCTATGCGCATGGCTGCATCTGCGCAAAAGCGTTTGGCGTGGGCAGCTTGTAAAGTATTACTTTGGCCCTTATCTAAACGCAAGGCTGCGTTCCAGGCCAAAAACCGACCTGCTTCAACATCAGTTGCCATATCGGCAATCATAAAGCTAATGCCTTGGTGCATCCAAATGGGTTTGCCAAAGGTTTTACGCTCTTTGGCATACTGGATCGCATGTTCCATAGAAGCTCTAGCAAGGCCGACGCCTGCAGCACCGACGAGGGGTCTCGTATGATCAAAGGCCTTCATGGCGATTTTAAAGCCATCGCCTTCTTTGCCAAGCAAATTTTCTGTGGGCACTTCGACATCTTCGAAAGTAATCGAACGCGTGTCAGAAGCACATTGGCCCATATTTTTTTCTTTTTTGCCAACAACCACGCCGGGAAGATCTTTTGGAACAATAAAGGCGCTCATGCCTTTGTGGCCGGCTTCTTTGTCTGTCTTTGCCAAAACAAAATACCAGCGTGCAGGCCCTGCACCTGTGATCCAAACTTTTTGGCCGTTTAAAATATATTTGTCGCCTTTTTTAACAGCTGTACTTTGAATGGCGGCCACGTCAGAACCAGCTCCAGGCTCAGTAACGGCATAGGCGCAGATATGATGTTCTGTTGAAAACGGCGAGAGCCACTTCTTTTTTTGTTCCAAGCTACCAGCAATCATAACAGGCGTTTGTCCTAGCGTATTGGCTGTGACAGCGGTGGTGATGCCCATGCATCCCCAAGCAAGTTCTTCTTCGATGATAGAGCCATCGAGTGCACCAAGGCCTAAACCACCACAGTCTTCAGGCAGATGAACGCTTACGAGTCCAACCTCAAAAGCCTTCTTCAAGATATCTTCGGGCCAATCACCTGTTTCATCATAGTGAGCGGCTTTGGGTCTAATTTCTTTTTCGGCAAATTCATGAGCAAGATTTTTAAGTTGCTTTTGCTCGTCGCTGAGTTCGAAGCTAATCATATGGACTTATTACCCCCTCTTCACGAGCAAGACAACATTTGAGTTATTGAATCCAAGAAGATCTGGTCTTTGCTCTTCAGCAATCATGTGTAGCGGAACGATAATGGTTCTCGTGACTGTTGTTGTACAAGAGTCATGTTCTTGCGTGATGTCCGTAATTTGGCCATCGCAGATGTTCATAAACCCTGTGTTGTTGGTTTTTGATAAGACACACTGGGTGATCTCCATCTGAAACTCATGCTCAATACAACCGCCCACATAAGTAATGTGAACTTCCAGTAAATCGTCTTCAGGATGATAGATGGTCCCAATAACTTCTAGTGACCAAGCAAGTTGTGGAATAATTAAAAACAGGAATGCAAACTGACAAACGTTCATGGTTCTAACCCCTTAAGCCCCATGTATCGTCGAGAATACGAATTTGTTTCGTTTATTTTTAGTTATTTACGTAAAATTTGAACCACGTTGTTTGGATTCAGGTTGCGATGCAGCTCATCGTTAATCATCAAAGCAGGTGCTTTGTCGCAAGTGCCCAAGCAGGGTGTTGGCAGCAAAGTGAACTCCTGATCGGGTGTTGTTTCGCCAAGTTTGATGCCAAGTTCTTCTTGGATCTTAGATCTAATTTGTTCATAGCCCATGATGAAGCAGCTGACGCTATCGCAAATTCGAATGACCTTTTTGCCAACAGGTTTACGATAGATAAGATTGTAGAATGTCGCGATGCCATCTAACTCAGTGGCAGACATGCCTAAATAGTCAGCAACGTCTTTTAAGCCATCGTCGCTGACATAGTCTCGATGCTTTTGAATGATCATCAAAGCCTCCAAACAGGCACTCTTCCGGATAGGAAACTTAGTAAGTTCGTGTTCAATCTCTTGCTTTTCTTCGGCGCTTAGCATGAAAGCTTGATTCTCAAGCTCTTGCCTGATTGTCAAGCAAGGGATACTTATGCTGGGAGTTTTAAGATGCGCTGGAACTATTTGATCTCAGTTTTGTTGGTATTTGCGATTTTTTATTTTGCAGCATCTTTTTTTGGGACACCACGAGCTGTGCTTCTAGAACCTACTGAAGTTGATCAGGCATTACCCTTTATGGCCTGGACTGTATGGGTTTATGCAATTACTTACGTGATGCTGCCACTAACTTTTTTGCTTTTGAGGTCTGTAGAGAATCTAAAAAAATTCACCTATGCGATGGTGAGCGCCATTATATTAGCCAGTGGTGTTTTTTATTGGTACCCCACTTTGATGAAGCGTCCTCAGATCGTGGATGATGGGATTGCAGAAGGAGCTCTGAAACTACTGCATATGGTGGATCCGCCAACCAATTGCTTCCCATCGCTGCATGTTGCCATGATGGTGTTGATGGCTTTTTATTTACACAAAGAGTCCAAAGGGGTGGGTTGGTTTGCCTGGCTTTTAACTTTATTGGTTTCAGTGTCGACCATGACCACTAAACAGCATTATTTTGTGGATGTTCTAGGTGGTGTTGTGGTAGCTTCTTTATCTGTCATTATTGCCGCAAAGCTGGTGAAATGCCCTTCTAGAGAGGCCGTGACTTAATATGTGTTTGGGTTGTGGCAGGTAAGGGTTTTTGATTTGGAGCTGATAGATGCGCTGGAACTATTTGATATCTGTGCTTTTGATCTTTGTGATATTCTATTTTTCAGCTTCGTTTTTCGGATTCCAAAGGGCTGTATTTCTAGAGCCTAGCGAGGTAGACCGAGCCATTCCTTTCTTAGCTTGGACAGTATGGATTTATTCCTTAACCTATGTGATGCTTCCGCTGACCTTTTTGTTGCTTCGATCTCAGAATCATCTGAGGAATTTTACTTATGCTGTAGCGACGTCAATTATTCTATCGAGTGCAGTGTTTTTTTGGTATCCCACTTTGATAACGCGCTCTCATATGAATGGACATGGTGTCTCTAAAGGAGTTTTGAAATTTTTGCATTGGGTTGATCTGCCTACTAATTGCTTCCCTTCGTTGCATGTTGCCATAATGATTCTGATAGCATTTTACTTGCACAAAGAATCAAAAGCCTGGGGGTGGTTTACCTGGATATTAACGCTTTTGGTTTCTATTTCGACTATGACCACCAAGCAGCATTATTTTGTAGATGTTTTAGGAGGAGCAGCAGTAGCGGCGTTGTCAATCGTGATTGTAGCTAAGTTGACAAAGCGATTTTCACGAGAAGCTGATGCTGTTTCCTAGTTTCCTAACTTTTACCTAAGCCAGTAAGGCTTCTTTTCAGCTTTTTATAGATTCCCTTTAGCCTATAGTGAGTATTTTCGATTGTACGTAAGTAAGGTGGATCATTCTCACGTGTTTTAAAAAAGGTTGCGACGGCATAAAGTGAAATTCTTCCAAAATCCTTCGGTGATCTTGAGGTGATTAAATCTACTCCATGCTCTCTTTTTGCTGAGTAGAATACAATACTTCCAGGATTCATGAGGTCATCAACCAGTATTTTCTGACCTTTTAGATTTTTGACGAATAGGCCACCGCCATCATAATCCGAGTCCTTAGATGTAATGGGAATCATAAATAGCAGCTCGGGAAGAAGCACATTGTCATCGGTGTGGGCTGAAAGAAATCCTGTTCCAGGTGGATACCAGTGCGTGCCAATGAATATTCCGATGCGTTCAGGGGTAAATTCAAAACCATAGTTTTCAGGGAGGCCTTGAGCTTGATTGACTTTTTTATAAATGGCTGAACTAAGATTTCTGCTTACTGGATGTGTTGGTGGATTCCATAAAAAATTAACTGAACGAATCATGTGGCGAGTCGTGCTTTTATTCTCGATGATAAAGTTGCGACCGCCAAAACGTAGATTTGGGCCTGATAATTCTTTTGTTGGGCGCCAATTCAGGAAGTGGGCACACCAAAAGCTTTTAATATTTCTAATTGTTTCTGGTGAAATCGCATTATGATAAATGTGATAGCCATTCTCAGCGATGTCTTGTGCAATTTGTTTGGGAGATGGAAAATGTTCGGTAAGCACTGAATAAAGATCCTTTTGTCTTTATTAGTGCCTTATGTCACCAAACCTATTTTCATCGCACACAACGAACTGCGTTTAGTTCAGTCGGAGCATCACTTTTAGTATAGGCAGTTTGAAAGTTAACGGTCCAATAATTACTTCCCTGCCGATATTTAGTGGATGACCAGAATTCTTTTGTTGGCGTATTAGGAAACGCTGTTTGATCGATAACTGCGCCACTTTTTTGGCTGAAATCTACTAATGTGGATAATTCTTTAATCGTTGGAAGACGCCATGATTGACCGTCTAAATTTAAAGTATCGCAATCTGTTTTAGAATTAGCCTGCGTGTCAGTTCCAGAAACATTTCGCTGCCAAATGAGGCCTGTTAAAATGTCTTTAACCTGGGTGCTTTCAGCGACTAGGTTTGAGCCAGTTTCATTTGTGTATCGATTAGTAGGTGCTTTTGCTACTGGAACATCAGAGCGTACGCAGCGAACACAGTATGCTTCGCTCAGACCTGTACTAGCTATGTCACCCATAACCCAAATGGCCCATGGTTGAGATGTACGACCCCTGGAGGCTGTCCAGTAGTATTTAGATTGTGTGTTTAGAAAAACTGCTTCATTGATGGCTTTCCCGCTTGCATCATAATCCAACAACATCTGAAGTTGCACTCGAGTTGGCAACTCCCAGTTTGTGAAGCCCCCAGTTGTTTGATTTTTACAATAAGCTTGTGCCGATCCTGAGGCAGCAGCTGCATTCCAATTATAGGTGCTCGCGCTGCCAGAGGCTTCCCACTGTAAGCCTGTGTAGGAGTCTGTCACAACGCTATTTTGGGTGCTGAAACGAGAGGCCTGTTTGCCTGAATCAGCATACACTCCGGTTGTGCGGTTCCAAATAGCCCAGTCTAAATTCAAGAGCTCCCAGGATTGTGTAAGAGTTGCTGAGGTCGACTGAGTGCAAGTTTTGCTTACAGTGGCGGCAGCGATTAGAGTGGGCGGTGGTGTAATTGAGTGGGTCGTCTCGCTATTGGTAGGGGTCATGCTGCTGGTTTCAGTCGGAGCCTTTGATTCGCTCTGTGTGCTTGTTGGCTCGATGCTATCGCTTTGGGTAAGTTCAGCTGTTAAGCTCTCTGTATCGCTCTGACTGAGAGAGCCTGTGCAGGTTCGTTGTTTGAAATATAAATTTGTATCGAATTTTTCTTTTTTGCCACGTCTCCAGTCGCCATATATTGACGCCAATAAAATATTGCCCAGTCGGATTTGTTGCCAATAAGGCTGTGGCAATAAGCTTCCTGGAAGAAACGTCGAATTTGAGTGCTTGGCGTTGGGGTGATTGCTTTCTAGTTCACAGTTTGCTGAATCAATTTTGTCGTTAAAGAAGACTGTGCAATTGCCAGCGAAGACGCCTCTGAAATTTTCGAGAGCTTTAATACTGGGCGCCATGAGTCCAAGCAAAGCATGAATGGCTTTCCAAGTTGTTTTGAGTTCGCTTTTGCTGTGAGCTTGGTTTTCATATTGTGCAAGTTGGCCAAACAATTGACTAGTCTTGCTATCATCTACATCTTCAAGGCTAACTGTTTTTGCTAGCGTTGCTGTTGAGAGGCTTAAGAGGGCAATTAATGTGACGAGAGATTTCATTTTTTGCCTCCGTGCCTTCTCTTGTGTGCACCATTTTTATAGAGCTCTTTAACCAACTCCTCAATGGTTTTTGGTGGTGAGGTGGACCTGGGCGATGATTGTTGCTTGGGGGCCGATGTTAAAACTCGCTGTAGCTCTTGAACAGATTCTTCGGACTGCTGTGTTTGCCAGCGCGAGCACAAGTATTGTGCTGCTGATTTAATATTACTTCCGACATCATAAAATGTTTTGAGCGATAAGGCTGATTCAGCGGCAAGCAATATGCTTTGAGCAGCTGCCTTGGTTTTTTCTTGTGTATCTTCAGGCAGGACTAAGAGAGCAAAGGCTTGCAGGGTTGTTGCGACTGCTTGAACTCCCGCGATAACGCCAAAAATAATGAGATCTTTGTGTTCAGTATTAGGCTGTAGTTTAGCAAAAGTGAGTGCATAAGCTATTGAAAGTGCGGCAGCCGAACTAACAATACGCTTACACTCTACTTCTGTTTCTTGGTAAGACTGCAAAACCCCGGTTGCCATAGACATGGCTGTGTCCACGAGCAGAAACCAATAAGCGTTTTGGTTATAATCTTCAAAAATGATCCCATAAGGTTTCACGAAAGGCTCAGTCCGTTTTACATCAACCCACTTTTCTCTTCTTTCGGACCATCGGGCTTTGAAAAACGAAGGGTGTAAGAGTAGAGCCACTGTGCCTGATGCGACGGCCTCAGCTGCAAGTGCCATGAAGCCAGCGCCACGTTCAGCGTTGGTGCTGTAATGAGAAAGATTAAATGCGGCCTTAGTTGTGGGGCCTATTAATATCATCGCTGGCAAAGCTAACCCGCCTGGAAATCTCGAGTTGATTTTATGTTGTTTTAGGTATGCGTTTGTGCCCGCCCATATAATTGCAATTCCGCCTTGCAGTGCCCAATTGCCAATCACTGTACCTAAATCATGTTGGTGAATACCATCTCCGATAGAAAGTTGAGTAGGGCTTTCAAGCCAGGCTGGTGCTTCATCATCGGGTGCAAAGTCGTTTTTGCATGATACTATTTTTAATAGTGCGGTCAGCCGCGCGTGTTGAACGATCTGCATGGTGCCAACATTGGCTAAAGCACCTGCTGTTGCTGCGATTGAATTAGTGATTTCAAATGCCTGAACAACAGCGATAGGTATAATGGGGTCATCTGGATCGATACTGTCTTCTATATGAGCCGAGTGCGTTAGCGGAATTGAACAGCTGTTATTGGATGCTGCAAATGAGATATTTTGGGCTAAAATTAGCAAGAATATAGCTGCGAAAATAATTCTCATAAGAAGATCCTGGGCGACAGATAAAATTTGTTATTTATATATAAATTATAATAAAAATAAGTCAATGCGGTGCAGGTGACTTTGCTGGTTAATATGTTAAAAACTCTCAATAAAACAAGTGTTTATGGGATTTTTAAATTATCGGACTTATTTTAGTGAATTTGAGCGCATAAATTCGTCAAATTTCGCGTCAGGACTGGCTTTAATCTGCTTTCTGCCACCTTCAGGGAGTGGGAAATCTAGCGAATATGCGTGTAGAGCAATAGCATGTGGGTGATAAGGCGTTTGGGAGCCGTATAGCTTATCGCCTACAATCGGGTGGCCTAGGTGAGCTAGGTGGACACGAATTTGGTGCATGCGGCCGGTGATGGGGCGGGCTTCGATTAAGGTATATTTGTCATGCCAGCGGGGGCTGGCATCCAGCTTATCTGGTGGCATCTTCTGGATACCAGCCTTCGCTGGTATGACAATGCTATCATGTTGCAAAACCTTAAAGTGGGTGAGGGCTCGATCACCATCTTCTGCAATAATTTGATGTGCCAGGCTTTTTTTATTTTTTGGTGTGTCGATTCGTTTGAGTCTTGCGTCAACGCTGATTTTTTTGAAATCAGGTTTGCCTTCGACAATGGCCCAGTAGACTTTATTAACTAAGCGCTTTCGAAAGGCATTACTTAAAGCTTGCTGCCCATATAAATCTTTGGCTAGTAAGCAACACCCGGTTGTTACGCGATCTAATCTGTGAACTGGTCTAATATTCTTTCCAAATTGCTCTTGAACTAAATCTAACAAAGTTGGTTTTGGGGCTCCACGCCCAGTAACGACCACCATATTGGCTGGTTTAAAGACAACCAAATGGTGTTGGCCTTTATCTAAAATTTGAAGTTGGGTCTTGACGTTTTGAGGCATAGAACTCATTTTGAGCGTGTGACAGACCTTTTTGAAAATCCGGTGCTCATTGTCAATCCCCGTTCTAACCAAGGCCGGATACACGTTGATGATGCTAAGTTAGTTCCAGCGCTGAAGGCAACCTGGCCACATTTAAAAGTATTTAAAACTCAAGCTGTTGGGCATGCTACTGAGTTGACCCTGCAGCAGGTAGATCAAAATGCTTCGGTAATTATTGTCTTGGGAGGAGATGGCACGCTTAATGAGGTAGTTAATGGCTTAGGTGAGCAGTCAGTAGTGCCACTAGCTGTTTTGCCGAGAGGCTCTGGAAATGACACGGCTCGAAGCTTGGGGTGGCCAGCTGACGCCAACGCATTAATTCGCCGTCTTTTGAGTGCACAGGTTAAGCACCTGGATTTGGGTTTAGTAACTTCTAAAACGCGAAAGCGCTACTTTTTAAATGTGGCAAGTTGTGGAATCTCGGCTGTAATTGCGCAGGGCATTAGAGAACAAGAGCATAAGATATCTCCAACTTGGGGCTACTATTTTGAGACTTTAAAGGCTATTGTTCGCTATAAGCCGAAACAGATAAAAGTCAAAATTGATGGAAAACCCCTAAGTTATCCGAATTGCTCTTTGCTTGCGTTTGCAAATGGCCAGTATTTTGGTGGCGGGATGCATATTGCACCCCGGGCTCAGATGGATGATGGTCGCTTTGATGAAATAGTTGTTTCAAAGATGGGGTTGCTTTTCTTTTTGAGACATGGGCTTAAAGTTTATCGCGGTAAGCACTTAGGTCTTCCGCAAGTTTATCGGATGCGTGGGCGGACTGCTTTTGTGGAAAGTACTTCGCAGACCCCGGTCTTGATTGAGGCGGATGGGGAAGATGCGGGAGAGCTTCCTGCGCGGTTTGAAATTTTGCCAAGGTGCTTCCCAGTTTTAATTTAGTTGGTTTAGGAGGAGAAAGATATGTTTATGTTATTGAGAGGGTTATCGTTGCTTGTGTTGTTGGTGCTAACAGGTTGCCCAGCTAAGACTTCAGGAGCCTGTAAGAAAGACAAAGATTGTCTATCGGGAGTCTGTTTATTTGGGAAGTGTCAGGCTTGCTCTGAGGACAGCGATTGCCAAGAAGGTCAAAGTTGTGTCAGCAATCAATGTGTAGACTCAGATATGGCATCCGGTGCCTATGGGCGTTCTGCAGCATGCGAACAGACAGGTACAGTTTATTTTGACTTTAATGTTTATGATTTAAAAGCAAAAGGGGTTGATAAATTGGTTGATATTGCTGCTTGCATGCGTGATAATCCAAAGCTGGAATTTGTACTGGCAGGAAACACTGATAAACGGGGAACTGTTGAGTACAATCTGGTTTTAGGGGAGAAACGTGCGAAAGCAGTGAGTTATTACCTAAAGAACTCTGGAATAAATGGTTCAAGACTAAAGACAGTTACACATGGAAAAGAAAAACTTGTTAATACCGGTGATACAGAAGAAGACCATGCTCAAAATCGGCGTACAGAAATTACGTTCGTACGCTAAAGGAGCGCTTATCCTAAGCTTCCTGCCCGCCTGCTTTATGCCGCGGGCGGAAGGCGATCAGATGCAGGCTCATTTGTCAAAGGTTCGGCGTGAGCTTGCTGAAACCCAACGTGACACGGGCGATGCTCAAAGGCTTCTAGAACTTCGAATTCAAAAGCTCGAAGAATTGGCCTATCGTCATACAGCAGATGAGAGCTTGAAACAAGAACAGCTGGATACCCAAGTTGAGCAGCTCCAAACAGAGCTGGAAGAGCTTGAAAAGCGCAAAGCTGCTTTAGATGCAGATAAGGCTTTGAAACCACCGTCAGCCTTAAGTCGAACTGCTCAAGTCGCTCAAATCGAAAGGCTTTTCAAAGCAAAATCCTATCAAGAGGTTGCTGAGAAGTGTGAGGCTTTCTTGGAAGAGTATCCAAATGATAAGCAATTTAATGCGCAAATGCTTTACTGGCGTGGAGATGCTTATTGTAATCTTAAAGAGTATAAAAAGGCAGTTTTATCTTTTCAAGAGTTGCTGACTAAATATCCTAAATTTAGCAAAATTCCAGAGACGCTCTATAAAGTCGGGCAGTCGCTGGATGAGTTAGGTTTTTCCAAAGATGCTATGATATTTTATGAAGAAACTGTCAGTAAGCACTCAAATAGTCCGTTTGCTGCCAAAGCTAAGGAAAATTTGAAAAAAGTTAAATGAATCTCGAGCAAAGAAAGCTTTTCCGAGTTCTTATTCATGGCATGAGCTCGCCAGAAGAAATTTTGGCGATGTCCGAACTTTCTTCACGTCTAAGAAAAATCTTAGAGCCTCTGGTTGGGCAATATGACGAGATCCTGGAATTTCGTAAGGCGTATGATGTCATGTCAGCGAAGGCTGGCATCCAGTATAAGCCGCCAGATAGTGTGGATGCCAGCCTTCGCTGGCATGACAACATGGGACGTTGGCATGAAGACATAGGCCGGCTCGTCATATCAAACCGAGTCGACCTAACCGAGCTCGAACTCACCTATCTATTTAGACTAGCCGAGTTAGGCATCCCAATACGTTTTGAATTTCCAATTGATAATTCAGGCAATGGTTTCAGCTTACCTACCCATCACTTAGCAACTCGAATTGAGAAGCGTCATGATCTCAAAAATATTGAAATTAGTTTTAAGCCGTTTATGGCGCCTCCTAATTATGCGCGCTATGAGGCTCCAGATCTGGTTCAAGAGGCGCGCTTAGTTGCACAGGTTGTACGAGGCTATAGTCCAGATAAAAAAATTGCTGTTGCCATGCGGACACTCGATAAAAGAGCGCTGATTTTTGAGGATGCCTTAAAGGCGCATGGGCTTTTTCTGAAACTTCAAGAATTGCCAGATCTAATGGGGCGGCAGTTTGATCTTGTGATTATCATCGATGCAGCTCATGGGCGTTTGACTCGATCTCAAGAACTCAACTGGCCTTTAAGAGATTCAGACTGCTTTGAAATAAATCACTTGATGGGGCGTGAGGTTCTAAGGCGTTTTGAAGAAGATCCATTAGAGCCAAGTTTATTCTCGCCTAGGCAAGCATTAGAGCCCATGTGGTTTTTGGGGGCTTCCAGCGCAGCTCGTGAAAATTTGGTTGTCACAAGCTCACTTTTGGATGACCGTTACCAAGCTCAAGTCACCAGTGAACTGGTTAATTTAGACTGGCTTGGTGAAGTCAAAAGCGTAGAGATTTTTGATAGGCCCTTGGCGTCATTAGAAGCAGCCTTGCAACGAATTGTCATACCAGCGAAGGCTGGTATCCAGAATAGGTCGCCAGATAGTGTGGATGCCAGCCTTCGTTGGCATGACAATATGGGGTGTCAGCATGACAAAATACAGTTAGACCGCGATATTTTTCGCAATCGCTTCGCATCAAAACTTGGCCTTTTAGAATCAAGGCCACTGAGTGCAACCCGCTTGGAAGCGTTTGCAAAATGCCCTTTCAGAGCTTTTATTGAAAAACTTTTGGAAGTTGATTTAAGGCCAGCTGCTGGAACTGATGTGGAGCCTAGGGTTCTGGGTCAGCTCGCACATGCGGTGTTGGAAAAATATTACTCAGATGCTGTCATGCCAGCGGAGGCTGGCATCCAGAATAGGCCACCAGATAGTATGGATACCAGCCTTCGCTGGTATGACAGATTGTCCCGCATTTTTTCTGTCGAAGCAGAACGCCTATTGGCTGAAAATCCGGATGTCCATAGGGGCCTTTGGAAAGCCATGATGGCTTGGCTTGAAGGGGCCCTTGTTCGATTGGTTTCTAATTTAGATAAGAATCCGCCAGTTCGAGATGCCAAACCTGTTGCATATGAGCAAAAGCTTGGGCCACTGCCAGTTCAAGTGGGGGAAGATAAAGTTTACCTAGGTGGCATCGCGGATCGGATCGATCAGTCTCCAGAAGCAAATATTGTAATTGATTATAAATTCTCTTCTTTGAGTAGCCTCAAAATGCGCCTAGCTAAAAAAGAGATTTTAAAAACGCATTTCCAGATACCAATTTATCTCAAGCTCTTGTCATGCTGGCGAAGGCCAGCATCTCTAGACCCTGGCCTTCGCCAGGGTGACATGGAGATGGGTGAGGGGTACTTAGGTTATGCCGTATCTATCAAAGACAGTGCTCCTGGGTCTATGATTAACATGGCAGATCGCTTTGAAGAGCTTGACCAGGCGATCGTTTATTTGTTAGAACCAATATTACAAGGTGTTTTAAAGCAAGACAGTGAGGCTTGCAAAGATTGTCAGTATAAGCGCCTCTGTCGACGCTAGGGAGGCTTGTATGATTAAATTCGAAGACACGGTTTTTTATAAACCTGAAGTAATTAGTGCCAATTTAGATGAAGACTTAGCACTCATGAATATACAAACAGGAAAGTATTATGGCTTAAATAAAGTCGCTAGACGCATATTTGAGAAAATCGAAAAGCCGATTCTAGTGCAGAGACTTTGTGATGAGTTAGTACAAGAGTTTGAGGTTTCATTAGAAAGATGCCAGGCAGAGGTTCTCACTTTCTTAAATCACTTAAACGAGCAGGGCTTGCTTGTGAAGCATACGGGTTTCTCGTCATCGCTCGAGGCACGCTTATAATTCTGCCTTTTCGCATGATTGCACCACGATTATCTCATTCTGCCAAAATTCATGATCAAGCAGCTGTTGCTTGGATAGCTGCTTGGGTGGAAGCTTGTGCACATAAACTTCCATGGCAAACCAAGTGTTTAGAACAAGCAATAGCTGCCAAGCTGATGCTACGTCGCAGAGGCATCAGCAATAAACTTTATTTAGGCGTTAAACAGCAAGACGGCGAGATGAAAGCGCACGCATGGTTAGAAGGTGAGAAAGCAGAAGATTATGTTCAGCTCCAATGCTTTGAGGATTATATCCCCTCACGCCTGTCACCCTGGCGAAGGCCAGGGTCTACGCATCTAGATGCTGGCCTGCGCCAGCATGACAAAAGGAAGACATGAACGCATTCGCTGGCTTTATCTCTTTAAATAACGAACCTGTTGAATTAGAAACCATCAAAAAAATGGGCGAAAGCTTGGTGGCTTATCAACCTGATGAAATTTATTATTCAGGCGACTCAAAAGCTCGCTTTGTGCAG
>JAESQZ010000159.1 GCA_016764955.1 Deltaproteobacteria bacterium
ACGCTGGCTTGATCTAATGCCGGGTGAATGACGATGTGCTTGTTGTCATAGCAGTAGTGGCCTAATTTAATAGAACGCCTACGACCTGGAAAGGTGCTGTGGCGCCCCCAAAGGATATCTGCGTCGACATTGTTTGCAAAATATTGCCCATTAAGCTCATCATAGATGGCTCTTAAATTATGGTAGATGCCCTTCGTTATGGTCTTCTGAATATGATAGGCCACGGACGCCCAAGATAACATATTGGAATTATCTTGGAAGTTTCTATTTTGTTGCTTTGTTCTTATAGGTATGTTGAGACTTACAGCTTTGAGTTTAGTGCTAAACCTATTGGCGGGCCCAATTTATAGCTGCGGCATTGCGCTGCATGCTTGGATTAGTAAAGAGGCCATTAAAAAAACGAGTGGTTCTTTGAAGGGCTTTTTAGAGGGGCGCCGTGACACGGTTTATAATGGGTCCTACTTCCCAGATTCGGGCTACGCGATAGACTTGTGTGAGGCAACTTATGGCGAGACAGCACACTGGACGCCGTTTATGAACACTTATCTTGATTATATCAAAAAGACTTGTCGCCAGTCAGGTGGCGATATTTTGATGACAGGTGAATGCGGAGATTTGATAGCCTATTTTTTTGGAAGTGTTTCGCATGCACTTGCCGATGTGTCTTTTGATTCGAAATTTTTAGTTGAGCTGACCAAACGAGGTTATTTCCCGACTGTTGGTGATGCTCAGAATGTAGTGGATCAAGGCCTAGATGTACTATCGGTAAATGATCCGGTGGCGGGGATCTTTTATGATGTACCAGAGTATGATGCAAAACCCCATATGCATCACTTGGTTAATATTTTAAACAGCACGCCTACGGGCGGATCGAATCTTAACGTTGGTGTAGATATTGTTCAGTGTAGTACAGAGCTGATGTCACTAGCCCGAATGCTAGAGCCAGTGTGGGCGCACTTTAAAGAGCCTGAATATTTGTTACTGGTTCCGCCGTGGGCAGTGCAAAATCGTTTCACGGCGCCTGGGGGCATAGATGACTCTGCAAATTATGTTGTTGGGTTTTGGGAAGAGTTTTGGACACAACTAACAGAGCCAAGCGGGTATCAGCCGAAGAAGCTTTCAGAGTCGGGCGGTTGGCCTACTGTGACGATACAGTGGGTTTCGTTATAGATACATATATATGTTAAAGCTCGTTGCTGCTTGTTCTGGGTAAAAGCAGGGTTGACCCGGGTGAGCCGGCTAAAACAGCGGCGTCAGCAGGCATGTTTGTTGCAGAGTTTGCAACGGTTGCAATGGCATGCCTTGCTACTGATTGTTCAGACGCCCCACAGCAGTTGTGCCTGTTAACCATGTGTCGAATAAAGACGAAGGTGGCGCCAATGAGAACCGATATGGTAACAGATGCCGCCACGGTTCCGACGATGAATCCTGTCGAGAACTTTTCATCTATGGTGTTTTTGGCGCTTTCAATTTCCTCTTTGAGTCCTTTAATCTCTAGCTTTGTTTCTCGGAAAATACCAATGGCTATGTTGACGGCTGCTAGTATTTGATCGCCGAGCATGTTTGTATTGTTGAGAATTTGGCTGCCATTGTTAATCGAGTCGGCAATACGGTTTGCAGCAGCGACGGCCTCTTCGGCTGTTTGAATAATGGCAGGGAAGGTTTTGTTGGCTCCATATTGAGCGTGGCCTGTAAACGCGAAAGCAAATATAGAGCCTGTAATGATAAGACGAGTTATACGCATATCACTCCTTGTTCGGCTAAAAGCATTAATAGTTGCTTATTATTCCAAAAAGAGCTGGATCGTTATAGGCGAGTTTAAAGAGCTTTGAGCAGACTGCTTCTGTTAAGCTAAGGATGGTATCTTGGCTGCTTGGGTTTACTCTGATAGGCAACGCTTATTATGGATCCAGAAATTATATTAGGCCTAGCAGCTACAGGTATTGTCTTAAGTGGTTTTGGGATATGGGCTTTTTCAAAAAAAAGAGCTAAAAAGCCTGCTCTGTCTCAAGAAGCTCAAGCGGTTGAAAAGACGCTTTTAAAAGCCGATTTGGGAGCACAGGTCACAGAATCGCTGCTTAGTAACGACAAGAGCGCTGAGGCGATTAAAGAAGAGGTTCAAGCTGTGCTGGATGCCAGCCTTCGCTGGCATGACAAAAAGGGGGTACTTGGGCTTGAATCAAAAGATACGCCGACGGTGATTTTGTTTATTGGGGTGAACGGCGTCGGCAAGACTACCAGCATTGGCAAAATGGCGGCTTTATTAAAGCGTGAAGGCAAGCGTGTGCTTTTAGGAGCGGGGGATACTTTTAGAGCAGCGGCGGGTGAGCAGTTGGAGATCTGGGCTGAGCGTACGCAAAGTGAATTTGTTTTTAAGCCAAATGCTGATCCGGCGTCTGTATTATTTGATGCCGTCGCCAAAGCCAAAGAGGAACAAATAGACTTTGTGTTGTGTGACACTGCAGGGCGTTTACATACCAAAGATAATTTGATGTCTGAGCTTAAAAAAGTTTACAAAGTTTTGGGCAAAGCTTTGCCGGGAGCGCCACACGAGGTTTTTTTGGTTTTGGATGGCACCACTGGCCAAAATGCGTTGACACAAGCTAAGGAGTTCATGGCAGCAGCGCCGATTACAGGCATTGTGCTGACTAAATTAGATGGTACAGCAAAAGGTGGTATTGTGGTGGCGATTGCCAAAGAGCTTCAGATCCCCGTGCGCTTTGTCGGTGTTGGAGAGCGAGCAGAAGATTTGAAGCCATTTGATGCAAAAGAATTTACGGAGGCTCTTTTTGAAGGTTGAAATTAGATTGAAAGCTGGGGCAACAATGCCCACGCGAGGCAGTGCCCACGCAGCAGGTTATGATTTGTGCGCGCACTTGAGTGAGCCTAAAGTAATTAGCTCTGGGGACAGGGCTTTGATCCCAACAGGCATGTCGATGGCATTACCAGAAGGCTATGAGGCTCAAGTGCGCCCACGTTCGGGCTTGGCCCTCAAAAAAGGCCTAAGTGTTTTGAACTCACCCGGGACAATCGATGCGGATTACCGAGGAGAAGTTGGGGTGATTTTGGTTAACTTAGGCCAAGAGCCGGTTGAGATCAGCAATGGCATGCGCATTGCCCAGATGGTGATTGCGCCTGTGTCTGCTCCAGAGCTCATTCCTGTGTTAGCTCTTTCGGAAACGGAGCGTAGCGCTGGTGGCTTCGGCTCGACGGGGGTATAGGGGAAACAAGCGAGAATAGCTCAGTTGGTAGAGCGTAAGCTTCCCAAGCTTAAGGTCGCGGGTTCGAACCCCGTTTCTCGCTCCAGGGTTCCCTA
>JAESQZ010000160.1 GCA_016764955.1 Deltaproteobacteria bacterium
CGCGAAGCCATGGCTGCTAATGCCGAAATGCTTGCAATGAATGCACGAGATGCCCGTTGTCCCAACATTGCTGGCGCACTGCGCTACGCAGCTAGTAGATTGCGTCTCGGCCGCACCGATGCTTATAGCTGGTTGCAATTTGCCGTCGGCCTCTGGGCCCGTGCCGAATCTGGTAGCAGAATGGCTGCTCGGAGCGATGGGAATGGATGTGGTTCATCAGATTAAAGAGGTTTAGGAATCCGTGAAGTTATTACCAAGGAGAATAGTTGGGTTTGCCGAGCAGATAAAAACTCATAAGATAAGTCTTAAGTAAGAAACATCAGGCAAATGACCGATCAGACACTTACTGCAACGTAATCACACCATTGCTGCGCTGAGAAGCATTGGTTTGCACATAACTTTTGAGCAGCACGCTCTCTAGCTCGCCCCCAACGCCAGTCCCATTCAGGTCCCATTGCAATAGCGTATCAGCCCCTGTGATAATTTCCGTAAATTGCTTGGTGGTTTCATCGTAGTTACCACGCACCAAAGCTATGAGATCACGCGCATCGCCTGAAATCAGTAAATTGGGGCTTACGCCCGTTGCAGATGTAACCATTGCTTCTGCAAACAGAGAAATCTTGTCACCGGCCCCCATGCCAGAAATAATATCGATGCCGGTCAATACAGTCGTTCCAGGGCTCACAAAACCGCTGAAAGTCTGCCCTGTAGCCGTATAATTAATAGTATCCGTACCGGTACCCACATCGACAGAATCCCCACCACCTAAGGGCGTTAGCGACTCATCACTGGCATCTCCAGTGTAGGTATCGGCCTGCTCCGTAAAAGGAGAGGTTAGCTCAGGCTCCGCTTCTACAGGCGCAGCGTCAGATACAGCGCTATCTGTGCTTGGGTCACCAGTAGAACCATTGCTCCCACAAACAGATAAAATAATTATAAAAAAACTAAAAACAAATATTTTATAGATATATTTAATCATTATTCAATGATAACAATTAGTAATATTTAAACGCAACTTACCTCAGTATAATAATATTCCTATCACGAGTTGCTGGATTACTGGCCAAATAACCCTTCATCACAGCACTTTCAGTCTGCCCAGTAGAAGTTATCCCCTTTGTATTCCACTGCACTAAAGTATCTGTAGCGGTACCACCTGCTGTAAATATGCCAGTAGATGAATCATAAACTCCACGCACCACGGCGATAACATCACTAATACTAGGCGAAGACAGCAAAGTGGTTTGCAGAGAAGTTGTAAACGATACAGTCGCCTCCGGATAAAAAGAAATCTTATCTCCAAGCGACATACCGGAAATAACGTCTATACCAGTCAGCACCGTTACCCCACTAATCACGGTACCATTAAAGGTTTGCCCAGCGACACTATAAGCAATGGTGTCTGTTCCTGTGCCAACATCAATGGTATCACCGCCTCCCAAACCTATAATTGTTTCGCTTGCATCCGTTCCAGTATAGATATCTGCTTGTTCCGTAAAAACGGAAGCTTCTTCTGAACCTGATTCTTCAGGAGTCTCAGCCGCATCAGCTGTCAGTGCATCAGCGCTCGAAACACTAGAAGAACCCTTGCTTCCACAAACAGATAAAACAATTATGAAAAAACAAAAAACGGCTGTTTGATAAATATATTTAATCATTATTTTATAATAGCAAAATACAATATTAAATATCAAGTCTGGCCAACAAAAAAACCCCCGAGGAGGCCCCGGGGGTTCTTGTTAGCTTCAACTAACCTTTAAGATTAGTAGTCAGCAAGCGAGAAGTGGTTCGCATTGAAGCTATCATACTCCGTTCCCGTCATTGCGACTGATGCAATCAACGTCACCACATCGCCAGTTTCAATCTGGGTATTTGTTCCCGCAGTAGCGAGCACTACTGAGAACAAGGCACGGCCAGCAACGGTATCATAATGCATAACTAAGTGCTCTGCACTAGCGGTAATACCAGTAATGACGGCAGTACCAATCGCCGTGTTGAACCCAGCCTGCAAGGTAGCTGGAGCAACCGTGAGCTTTGTGGTAAGTTTGATTATATCTGAACCTGCGGAGATTCCAGTTGAGGCAGCGTTCGTAGCAGTACTATGAACAAGGGTTGTAGCCGCACCAGCAGCAGTAGCAGCAATAGCGCCGCCACCTTGATCAAAGTCAGTAATACCATAGCTAGCTGCGGTAATATCAAACGAAAGCTCATCCGAAGCAGCTGCCGTGCTTGCTACAACAAAATCTGAAATAAATGCTGAAGCAGAATAGGTAGCTGCTGAGGCAGAAGTACCGATAGGTTGAAAAATATCAAAACCAGCACCCCCGACCATGCTGTCAGAAGCCGGAGAGTCAGCACCTGACACAGCACCTCGTATGGTATCGTTACCGCCATCACCAGAGAGAGTATCGGCTGCTGTACCACCAATGATGGTATCATTATTAGCTGTACCCGTAATTGCGTTAGCAACTGCAGCGGCACCGCCAGCCATCGTCAAGGTAGTAGAACCACTCATGCCAGAAGCATCTAGCGTGCTAGATGTTACAGCGCCTGTAATGGTTATGTTCTGATTACCTGTCAAAACGACCGCTCGCACACTGCCTGCGGTTGGAGTAACCGTCAGCGCACCACCTATCGTATTAGCACCACCCTGAGAAAGGATATTAACTGTTTCACAACCGTTAATTGCAGTGGCTCCAGTTCCACCCCAAGCTGCTCCTGCAGCGGTGGTTCCTAGAGTGAAATTCAGTACGTCGGTACTGGCCGATCCTGAGCAAGTAAGCGTTGTGGCTTCGTTAGCATTGTCGGTTGAGTCTTGACGATCAAAAGTACTTGTTCCTGCAGGAAAAGTAGCCACCACGTTACCGGTATGATCAACACCCGATCCTAAGTGAATACAAGTTGCATTAAAGTTTGTGGCTGTAAGGGTAGTTCCGTCCGTCGTATCGCTCAAACGCAGGCACTCACAGTTTTGAAAGGTTGTTGTGGCTAGTACAGTCGTTTGCCCGCCTACTTCTGCATTGGTCGCGAGAAACACATCTGCATCACCGGCTCCACAGTCAACGGTATCATTGGTTGTCCAACCATTGATATTGAGGATATCGTTCGCCGAACCACCTGTCAGGGTCACATTCTGACCGTTGGCCGCAGCAAGCTGAAGGTCCAAAATACCCGTCATGCCACTTGCATCCGCTGTGGTCACCGTGGTAGGCGTTATGTCCATATCCATAGCTTGTGCACCTGTAAAGTTGACAGTGGTCAAAGCCGTACTGACGCCATCATTGAGCACCAAGTCTGTGGTCACACCATTCTTGGATGTACCGTTACTTTGAACGGTAATAGTTTCATAACCACCACCAGCTGCCGTCGTAGGCTGTAATGTAGTAGTTCCCGCAGTAACCGTATCATACTTTACCGTGGTTGCATCCGAAGCTCCCGTCAGGGCTGTATCAACAAAGGTCGCAGTAAAGTTGTTACCTGTGTTGGCCAATGAAAAACTCTCATTCGGAATAGCACTAGGAATACTGGCCACTGTTTGTGCAGCTGATGCACTGGTTAAATTAATATTTTGAATGCCGGTATCTGCACCGCTCAAGGTAAGTATCGATGCAGCAGTATTTTCAATATTAACGGTCTCCACATTTAGAATTTTGCTCGGTGTGCAGTTCCCATTCATCTGGATTGTTATCTGGTCATTCCCTGCAAGACCATCCACCGTATCGCCATTGTTGCAGGTCATCACAAAGGTACCACCTGACAAGAAGAATGACATGTCAACCCTGTCATCCCCTGATGTCCCAGTAATGGTATCTGCCCCAGTGGTAGCCGAAAAAGTTCTCGTCGTCGGCGTCGTACCAGTTGTCGTTCCAGTCGTACCACCCGTTGTAGCAGCGACGTCCCTAGCCTTTGTCCCACTGTCCGTCCCGCAAGAAATTGCCCC
>JAESQZ010000017.1 GCA_016764955.1 Deltaproteobacteria bacterium
AAAGAACATAGTGACTAGATATTGAAACTTAAGCGTTTTTAATAATATCCTGCATTAGGTGGGAACGGTAGATCCAATTGCTGGTGGTGGAGCAAAAGCTGACAAGTTGGCTCCAGGTGATCAGCCTAAGGCTGACACTCTTCATCCTGATGAATTCACAAGGGGGAGTGAAGTTTCTACTAGGGCTTCCGTGAACCAGCTTAACTCAAATGCTTTCAATATTGGTTTCTTTAAGAGTGACCCTACTTGGAAGCCAGTAGGTGTAACTGGTAGCAGCAGAGTAACTGGAGAAGATGGGGCTAAGTACCAGCTTAAGAAATCGATTAGCCACATTGGAGAGTTTTTTTCTGGTTTCCTAAGGCGTTTTAAAGCTTGGTGGAGTAACCGAGAGAATATGGGGGAGTTTATATCGAGTACTGTGAGCCGGTTTATCGATCCCAAAAAAGCGCCAGAAGTATCAATTGTTACTAATCCCGAACAAAACCAGGTTTTTATTGCCTCTAAGTATTTTCAGAAGCGTATAACTTGGGTGGTTCTGAGGAGGTTATTACACCTAATAATATAAACCGCTCTAGAATCTGTCGTGCAATTGCATTGTCAGCTTTAAGTTGTGACCATGACATCAATCCAAGCAATTTTATGGTAGATCCAAATACGGGTGATGTGGCTCGAATTGATTTTGGGCACGCTTTTAACGATTTACTTCATTGGCGCAGTTGGGGTGGGAGGCCTGTTTCGAGTAATGCTATTATCGATTACTTTAACCGTGAAGATGTAAATGGTTTTGGTGCAGATGGTAAATCCAAACTTTGGCGGCACTTTACAGGTGTTGTGCCCTCGCAAGAGATGGTCGATGCATTGAAAGAACTTTCAAATGAGAGTAGCTTAAGAAAGACACAGGAAGGTTTAGAGTTAGCGAAGAGAAATTTGCTTTCTATACCAGAAGAAGAATCTCCTGGTATTTTTCAAAAAACAACACGGGAGAAGATACGTAAGTCTTTGCTGGCTATCCATAAAACTTTGCATGATAGTTCGATCGATTCGAATAAAACTTATGAAGAATTTTTGGGAGAGTTCTTTCAGGGCCTAAATCAGTTCTATGCCAAAAATCTTCAGGATATGAAAAAAGCTGCTTCAGTCATGAAGTTTCAGCTGCGAGTTGAACGTGCACTTCACTCAGAGTCAGATATAACTGCGCTTAGAGAAGAGTTTAATAGAAGGCAGCGAGGTAAGAAACAGTCGATTACCTGGATCAAGAGAAATGCTGAGGAGCCTGCTTTTAGGGGTGGTTTTGATGCGTATGTAGCGCATCGGCGTAAGCGAATGTCCGCGGAAACGTCATCCCGCACTTGATGCGGGATCCAGTCAATTTCAAATTGAATTCCTTGCATTATACTGGATCCCGGGTCAAGCCCGGGATGACAGGCTCGGAGGCCGGGATGACAAATTTCTAGCATGACTGGATACCAGCCTTCGCTGGCATGACAATGCGTGGCTGGCATGACAAGATTGGTCGTGCTATGCACGTCACATGCTTGCAACTGTTTTATTAGTTATCGCCGTTGTTCACAGTTTTTTCATCAAGCAATTTCAGCACTGGGCTAAAAAATTCCGTCAAGGATCTGTTGGAGAGAATTTCTTTCATTTGATGGGTGAAATCGAAGTTGCGTTTGGACTTTGGGCGGCTGTGTTTATTTCTCTTTCGATAGGGATAAAGGGTTATGACAAGACAGTTCGATTTTTAGAGGCACGGGATTTCACGGAGCCATCGTTCATATTTGTCATTATGGCCTTATGTTCAACTAAACCTATCTTAGACGCGGCTGAAAATGCTATTTTGTGGATTGCACATCGATTGCCATTTGATCGGCCAGTATCGTTTTATTTATCGATTATGTTTTTAGGGCCTCTTTTAGGGAGCTTTATTACTGAGCCAGCGGCGATGACGGTTACAGCACTTCTTTTGCTTAAACACTTTTATTCGGGTGAATTTTCGACTCAGTTTAAATATGCAACCATGGCAGTGCTTTTTATTAATGTATCAGTTGGTGGCACTTTGACCCCTTATGCGGCACCGCCGGTGTTGATGGTTGCAGATGCATGGGGATTAGATTTGCAATATATGTTCATGCATTTTGGACTTAAAGGCATGTTGGTTTGCTTTATGACGGCGACTCTAACTATTTTGCGCTTTAGAAAAGAGATTGTATCGCACCCTATTCAACATTCTAGCAAGGGCATGACGCCTCTTTGGCTTCAGGCGATACATATCTTTTTCTTGATATTGATAGTGATTTTATCGCATCATATGGTGTTGTTCTTTGGGGTGTTCTTGGTGTTTATGGCGTTTTTCCAAGTGACTTCTGAGTATCAGGAGAAACTAAGACTTAGAGAAGGTCTTTTGGTGGCATTGTTTTTAGGAAGTCTAATCATATTGAGTAGCTTGCAAAGTTGGTGGTTAGAGCCGTTGCTGGCCATGATGTCATCTGATGCTTTGTTTGTGGGAGCAATGGGATTGTCTGCCTTTACAGACAATGCGGCAGTTACCTATTTGGGTTCCATGATTCCAGATCTGTCAGAACGATCGCAATATGCTCTTTTAGCCGGGGCCGTTTGTGGTGGTGGCTTGACGGTTATTGCTAACGCTCCTAACCCAGCAGGTTTTAGTTTATTAAGCCCTGCATTTGGTGATGAGGGTGCAGCGCCTTTTAGGCTTTTGAAAGCTGCGATAATTCCCACGCTGATTGCTGGAATCACGTTCTATGTTCAGGAGTTTTAGGTGAAGATTTACACCAAACGAGGCGATGCAGGTCAGACGGATTTGTTTGGAGGTGCACGTGTCTCGAAAGCGAACCCTCGAGTTATAGCTTACGGCGCTGTAGATGCTGCGAATAGTGCGCTTGGTTTTGTAGCGGCTTCTGGAGATATCTTTGAGCCGCTGAGTGTCGAGTTGCCAAAGATTATGTCTGATTTGTTTGATTTGGGTGCTGAGCTCGCAACTGTTCCGAAAAAGGCAGATAAAACGGCTTTTTTGTCTGTAGAACGTGTAACGCATTTGGAGCAATTGATTGACCAGAGTGAGGCTGAGGTGCCTGAACTCAAAAATTTTGTGCTCCCAACAGGCTGTGATTTGGCAGCAAGACTGCATATGGCTCGAACAGCTGTTCGTTGTGCAGAGCAAGAAGTGATTAGTCTTCATGATTCTGGTGAGCAAGTTCGGGCTGAAATTATTCAATATTTGAATCGTTTGAGTGACCTATGCTTTTCTTGGGCAAGATGGGCTAATATAAAATCCGGTACCAAGGAGGTCTTGTGGGTGAAAAACTAGAGGCAGCGCATCAAGAGTCTCAAAAGATTCTAGAGCAGGCTCGTGTCGAAGCGGCCCAGTTGGTAGAAGAAGCCAAACAAGAAGGCTTGACGAAAGGTCATCAAAAAGCCGAGCAATACAAAGCTAAGCTTACTAAGCTTAAAGAACTCTATGCTTCTGAGTCAGAGCATGATTTGATTCGTTATTCGATTGAAGTGGCTGAAAAGTTGGTTTCTGCTGAGTTAAAGACTTCACCTGAAGCTTTTCTTAGATTTGTTCAAGAAGCGCTTAAGACAGTTTCAGATGCTGAGACTATTCGGATCCGAGCTAAACCCAGTGAAATACCGATTATCAAGCAGAACAAAGAAAAGCTTATTAATCTAATGGAGCGCGCTGAAGATATTGATATCCGTGAAGATAAGCAAGTAGGCGAAGGTATTTTGCTGCAAACAGAATCTGGTGTAATCGATGCACAGCTAAGTACACAGATTGAAGAGATTACACGTGTGTTGGGGATATAATGGTTAAAATTATCAAAGGCAGCGGCGAAAAACCAGAGGCTCCTAAAAAATCGTCGGTTATTCTCAAAGGCTCTGTCTATGAAGAGCAACAGCAGATTAAAGCACTTGAAGCCGAGACAGAAGCACAAAGACGTCAAATTATTAGCGACGCTAAAGTACAGGCTAGCCATGCTCAAGAAGAAGCTTTGGTTCAAGGTGCTAATCAGGCATTTGCTGAAGCTTCTGAACAAGCTGTTCAGATCTTTCAAGATCGAGCCCAATATTGCTCAGAGCTCAAAGAACCCATGAAACGTTTGGCTCAGGAAATTGCCAAGAAAATACTAGGCGCCTCCTCTGCCCTGCCTGACCAACAGCAAGATGAGTTAGTTAATCAGGGAATTCAAAAGATGCGTATAAGGCGCAAACTCAAAATCCAACTAGCAGATCCAAGTCAGCTTGAGGCGTTAACTAAGTTGCCAGATTTCGAAATCGAAGCTGATAACGAGGTCACTCAGGGTTTTGTGCGCATTGTCACAGAAGTGGGAAGCAGCCTGTGGGATGAGAACCAGGCCGTTCCTAAGCTTTTAGCTTAAACCCGATGATATGGCCCGCCACGATCGATTTCACCAGCCCGATAGATTTGTTCAGCAAGCATGCAAAGGGCTAATTTGTGTGGCATTGTAAGCTTAGAGAGCGACCAAATTTCATCTGCTTTTTCGCGCACTTCTAGTGTATGGCCAGATGGACCGCCAATTAAAAAAGCAATAGGCTTGGGTTGTTCGATTAGTTTTCGAAGCTTTTTGGCCCATTGGGCAGAATCGAATTCTTGGCCTTTTTCGTCTAATATAATGCGATAATGTTTTTCTGTGATAGGCAGTAGCTTATCGGGTTTGACTTGTTTGAGTTCAGGCTTGAAAAGCTTTTGAGTGCGTTTAATATAATCTAAAGCCAAGAGTTCAAAAAGATCTTTAGAGTGCTCAAAAGCGGTGGCGATTAAAAGTCGCACGGGATTATTTTAGCTTGATGCCAAAAGCCTTCAAGATTGTAGTAATGCCTGAGGTCACTCATGAAAACATGAACGACAAAGTCACCGTAGTCGACAAGCACCCAGTTGCCCTGCTCGAGTCCCTCGATACCAAGCGGCGCTTTGTCGAGTGTTTTGAGTCCGCTGATAACACTTTGGGCAACAGCTTGAACTTGTCGCTCACTTTGAGCTTCGCAAATAACAAAATAATCAGCAAAACTAGTAAGCTCTGCGACATCTAAAATTAAGATATTTTTTGCTTTTTTCTCAGAAGCGAAAAAAGCTGCTTTTTGGGCTAATTCTTGGATTTCCATTGGATAGACTCTAATACTTTCTGTGCGGATTCAAGCAAGGGGGTTCCAGGGCCAAAGATACCCGAAACGCCTTTTTGTTTAAGAAATTCATAGTCTTGCTCAGGGATAACACCACCTGTGAAAACTGAGATATCATGAGCGCCCTTAGATTTGAGCGTTTGGATGAGCTCTGGAACGAGCGTTTTGTGGGCTCCAGCCAAGGTTGAGATACCAATTGCATGCACGTCGTTTTCGATTGCATGTCTGGCTACTTCTTGAGGGGTTAAAAATAGGGGGCTTAAGTCGACATCAAAGCCAAAGTCTGCAAAAGCAGTCGCGACAATCTTAGCACCGCGGTCATGGCCGTCTTGTCCAAGTTTGGCCACTAAAATACGAGGTCTTCTGCCCTCTTTTTCAGCAAATGCATCGACTTGCTTCAAGAATGCCTGAATATTTGATGAATCTCCTAGTGCTTTGCTATACACGCCGCTAACTACCTCTGTTTGAGCTTGATGACGCCCAAATACTTTTTCTAGAGCATATGATACTTCACCGAGTGTTGCATGGGAGCGCATGGCTTCGATGCATAGTGGCATTAAGTTAGTATTGCTCTTTGCGCCATTTTCTAAAGACTTCAAGCTTTGTTTGACTTTTGCGTTATCGCGCTGCTTTTTTAGAGTCTCTAGTGAGCGCAACTGGGCATCCCGAACAGCGTGGTTATCTACTTCGAAAGCTTCGATAGATTCAGAGTCAGCTGGTTTATATTGGTTTACACCAACGATAACTTCTTCGCCTGAATCAATGCGGGCCTGACGTTTTGCTGCGCTTTCTTCAACCCACAGTTTGGGAGCGCCAGAAATAATGGCTTTGGTCATGCCACCTAGCTCTCCTGTCTTCTGGATAATTTCACGCGCTTTATTAGCTAATTCTTGGGTTAAGCTTTCCATTAGGTGGGAACCGCCCCAGGGATCTATCGTATTTGGAATGCCTGTTTCGTGTTGTAATATTAACTGGGTATTGCGTGCAATTCGTGAAGACAGTTTACTGGGGAGTGCATGAGCTTCATCAAACGAATTCGTATGAAGTGATTGCGTGCCGCCGAAAATACTAGCCATAGCTTCAATAGTGGTTCGCACAATGTTGTTCATCGGATCTTGGGCAGTTAAGCTCCAGCCGGATGTTTGGCAGTGTGTGCGCAGCATTGAAGACTTTGGATTTTTGGGCTTGAACTGCGCCATGAGCTCAGCCCACAAAAGTCTTGCAGCGCGCAATTTAGCAATCTCAGAATAAAAGTTCATGCCAGTTGCAAAAAAGAAACTTAAACGCGGTGCGAAATCGTCTATGTTCAAGCCTCTTTCAAGTGCAGTTCGAACATATTGCAGGCCATCAGCTAGAGTTAATCCGAGTTCTAGGCCTAAATCAGCGCCCGCTTCGTGAATATGATAACCACTGATACTAATGGTGTTGAACCTGGGCATTTCTTTGGCGCAGAACTCAATAATATCAGCCACGATACGCATTGAAGGTTCTGGAGGATAGATATAGGTATTACGCACCATGAACTCTTTTAAAATGTCGTTCTGAATGGTCCCAGAAAGCTTATCTCGTGAAACACCAGACTCTTCAGCTGCAACAATAAAAGCTGCAAGCACAGGCAGAACAGCACCGTTCATTGTCATAGATACGCTGACTTGATCGAGTGGGATATTTTGAAATAAAGCCTGCATGTCTAGAATAGAATCTATAGCGACACCTGCTTTGCCGATATCGCCTGTTACCCGAGGATGATCCGAGTCATAGCCTCGGTGAGTTGGTAAATCAAAGGCTACTGAGAGGCCATGTTGGCCGTTAGCGAGTGCGTTTTTGTAAAAGCGATTGCTTTCTTCGGCAGTCGAGAAACCAGCATATTGGCGGATGGTCCAAGGACTATTTGGGCGTAGGTTCGATCGGATTCCACGTGTGTAAGGCCAAGCACCTGGCTGTAATATGGTCATAGTGCGCTAATGATGACAAGAAGCGCAAAAATCATCAAGAGCACACCTGAAATCATACTGACCCGATGCATATGTTTTTCGCTTAGTTTGGCTTTAAACAAAAAAGCCATGGTGTTTAGAAAGCTCCACCAGGAAAAAGATCCTAAAAACACCGGCCACACAAAAATCCAGGGATGTTCAACTTTAGAAGCATCAATTTGCATACTCGCCATAACGGCAATATAAGCTAAAATTGTCATGGGGTTGCTTAAGGTTAGGAAAAAAGCAGAGGCCATTTCAGTTAAATAGCCGGTGTGCTTTGGTGCTCGACCTGTTTTTTTGAGATCATGTGACTCTAAAATAAGTCGCATACCAATAAATCCTAAAAATATGCCGCCAGAAATTCGCAAAACGGTTTCGTATTTAAACAGAAAGTCTGAAACGACCGATAGGCCTAAAATTCCAACCAGGCCATAAAGTGAATCAGCTAAAGCGATTCCAAGACCAGTTGTGAGGCCAGACATAAATCCAAAGTGGAGCGTTCTTTGAATCGACAAAAGTGCCATAGGTCCGACTGGTATCGACAACACCAGTCCAACCAAAAAAGCTTTTAGTAGTATCCAATCAGGGCCCATTTGAAGCCTGAACACTAGCAAGAAGATGATTAACTTGCAACTTTAGGAAATCAATCTCCAAATCGCAGTGTTGAGCCTGGAAACACCCAAAAGGAGATAAAATGGATATCTGGAAGCGATTTTTGAGCCTGGTTCTTTGGGCTCTTATACTGCCGCTGCCAGTGGCATTAGCTACTGGTAGTCTGGATGATGACGATGATGATGGGCGCAATCGGGATAAAAAGGTTAAGATTTGCCACTTTAACCCTAATGATCCTCGTCAGTATCAGACGATCGAGGTGCCAAGAAGTACATTGAAACGTCACATTGAGCATGGTGACTTTTTAGGTAGCTGTATTGATGATACCGGCAACATCCCAATTTGTTTTGTGCCAGCAGACAACCCAAATGGCGCCTATGACATGACAGTCGGTGAGAAATCTTTAGAGGCTTTCTTGCTTTATGGCAGCTATACAGGTCGCTGTAGCGATGGTGGTACTAACAAAGTTAAAATTTGCCATATCCCACCTGGAAATCCTAGGAATGCTCACACCATTGTGATTGACCGAAGTGCATTGAATGTTCACCTGAACAGGCATGGAGACTATCTGGGACCTTGTAAGCCTAGAGGCGATGATAATGAGTGTGATGACGATGATGACGGTGATCAATGCAAATACTATTGGATATGTTATAGACCCTATGGGAAAAATGGTGGCACCAGTATGCGGGTTCAAGCAAATAAATTGCTGAAACGTCTCAGGCAGGGAAGCTATTTGGGCCATTGCCGTAACCAGCCCACAACACCTGCGCCAGAAACAGCGACAACGGCAGCGCCTACCACGACGAGGCCAGGCGGCGATCCCGACATTACCATCTGTCACATACCTCCTGGTGCACCAGAGAATGCCCATGAGATCACCATTAGTATATTTGCAGCAAGAGCCCATGTTTTACATGGTGACTACCCGGGAAGATGCAATACAACCAATACCCTGTGCGGAAACGGCATTGTTGACCTGGGCGAAGAATGCGACACAGTCACTGAGTCGAAGACTTGCAATGCTGATTGCACAAGGCCTCGCTGTGGCGATCGAATTGTCAATCGACCGGCAGGAGAACACTGCGATGCTGGTGAAATTACCAATAGCTCTTATTGCTTGACCAACTGCAAATGGGCCCGCTGTGGTGATGGATTTCTAAGAGTCGGTATTGAAGAGTGCGATACCGGTGGTTTTAGTGCAACCTGTAACAATGATTGTACGCTGACAAAATGCGGCGATGGTATTTTAAATACAGCAGCTGGTGAACAGTGTGACGATGGTAACACTGTCAGTGGAGATGGTTGCAGTTCAACTTGCCAGCTAGAAGGCACTTGTGGAAATGGATGCGTCGAGGCTGGCGAAGAGTGCGATTTGGGTTCAAACAATAGCGCTACAGGCTACTGTACGTCTAACTGCAAGCTTTCTAGCTGTGGTGATAAACTCGTTAACCCAGCCTATGAGGAGTGTGATGATGGTAATACAGACAACACAGATGGTTGTCTGAACGATTGCCGAAAGGCTTCTTGTGGTGACGGTGTCGTTCAATTCGGTGTCGAGCAGTGTGATTATGGTATCAGCAACAACACTGGTTACTGCAACAGTAACTGTAAGCTAAACACCTGTGGCGATGCTCTTGTTAGAACAGACACAGAGGAGTGTGATCAGGGTGATCAAAATAATAACACGGCGTTTTGTACTCGGGGATGTAAGCGCAATATATGTGGTGATGGTTTTGTATATCGTGGCGTTGAAGAGTGTGACACTGGTTTCTTAAGTTACACGGGCTCTTGTCTGCCTGGATGTAAAAAAGCATTTTGTGGTGACGGATATGTCCAAGCTGGAGTTGAGAATTGCGATGATGGGCCTGACAATGGAAAAGGTCATGGCTATTGTAAGTATGACTGCTCGAAAGTCGAAGATCATACAGGTAAAATAGTCGGTATTGTTATTGGTTCCGCGGCAGGCCTTGGTATTTTAATTGGTCTGATTGTTAAAGCTGCACAAGTTTGTCAGCTGAGAGATGGTTCGGCTGTAGCTACACAACAAGCTTCTGACTAGTAGCTAGTACTCAAATTACTCCAAAGCCCACGTCTTGTTAGAAGGCGTGGGTTTTTTATTTGCCAAAACAAGAGCCGTAGAGATATCTCCAAAAAGAGAGACATTTATCATGATAGAATTAATTAGAAACATACCAGATTACCCAAAGCCAGGTATTTTATATCGGGATATTACGACGCTATTAAAAGACGCTAATGGCTTTCATGAGTGCATTACTAAACTAGCGAGTCGATATAAAAACACAGAGATTCGTAAGATAGCAGCGATAGAGTCTAGAGGATTTATCTTTGGTGCTGCATTAGCTTATGCGCTCAAAAAAGGCTTCGTTCCTATTCGAAAGACAGGTAAGTTGCCAAGTGAAACAATCAGCCATGAGTATGAGCTCGAATATGGTACTGACCGAATTGAGATTCATACCGACGCAATTTCTAAAGACGAAAAAGTATTAGTAGCAGATGACTTGTTAGCAACTGGGGGAACAGCAGTGGCTGCTTGTGAGCTTATTAATAGGTTGGGTGGCTCGGTTGTCGAGTGCTGCTTTTTGATTGATTTGACAGACTTGGGTGGCCGTAAGGCTTTGGAAGATGCGGGTAATAAAGTGTTTGCGTTGTTGGAGTTTTGAGATTGTTTGAGTAAAGGTGTCACCCCGGCCTCCGAGCCGGGGTCCAGTTTTGCTATAAGACTACTGGATCCCGGGTCAAGCCCGGGATGACAATGGTGGCCAATAGCTTAGGATTTCTTTTTCTTGCTA